>NZ_JAZHLI010000018.1:0-82596 GCF_036549475.1 Aurantimonas sp. A2-1-M11
ATGCAGAAGGACGGCTCAAAGGAATCCTTGAAGGGGAAATTCCAAAGGGCAGGCTGGGACAATGCATTCCTCTCTCGCCTGCTCAGCCTGTTCTGAAATGCGATTGCCCTGGGATGTCGATGTGAGCCATTGTCTTTCGCGTCCCTGTCGCTGTTGATCGGTTGCTGTCCGATGGCCCGAGAATGGCGCCTTCGACTGAAGGCCTGCTTAAAGTTCTCGCTTAATTTGCATTAAATGCGAACGATCTCCCGCCGGGCCGGAGATCCGGCATGGCATTGATCCCAAAAGCAGAAATCGGATTTCTTCAGGACTTGACGCTTCGGCAGATTCAGGTCCCGCTAACCGCGAATTCGCATTGCCTGCCCCATGGGTAGCGTCGCGTGCCTTCCCGCCCCCTGGTCGGCCCGGCCACCGGGCATTGCCATTTCCCGCGGCTCGTTTACTCTTACGTGAAGGGAAGCATCACGGCGCCGAGGAGAGCGTCGGCTGGCCCTGATGGGAGCGAGAACATGAAACGACTGATACTGGCCATGGCACTCGGCCTCGGCATGGGCGGCGTCGCGCAGGCCGATCCGATCGAGGGCAACTGGAAAATGCCGTCCGGCTACAATGCGAAGATCGCCGGCTGCGGCGGCGCATTCTGCCTGACCTACACGACCGGCCCCCACCAGGGAAAAACCTTCGGGCAGCTGCAGCCCTCCGGCAACGGCCGCTATGCCGGCACGGTCACCGACTATACCAAGGGCGGCAAGGAATATTCCGGCAAGGGCAGCCTGTCCGGCAACACGCTGTCGGTCTCGGGCTGCGTCCTCGGCGGCCTGATCTGCCGCTCGCAGAGCCTCACCCGGCTCTGATCCGCCCCCGCGGGCAGGTGCCAGTCCCTGCCCGCACGCCCCGAGAGGTGCGAAATCCGCGCGCCCGGTCACCGGCGCTCAAGCAATCGTCAACGTTGGCCCCGGACATGCGGCAACCTTGCCGTGGGCCGCGCGTTCGCTCTGTTTGACCCGAAACAGACGATTGGAGCCTTCCATGAAGACGATCCTGCTGGCGGCCGCGGCCGCCGTAGCCCTCGGAACCTCCGCAATGGCCGCCGAGCCGATCGTCGGCAAGTGGCGTGCGCCCGGCGGCGGGATCGTGCAGGTGTCCGACTGCGGCGGCGCCTATTGCGCCGAGGTCATCTCCGGCCAGCACAAGGGCAAGTCGGTCGGTCGGATGTCGGGAAGTGGCGCCCAGTATGATGGCGAGGTCACCGATCCGCGCGACGACCGCACCTATAGCGGCCGTGCCGTTATCCAGGGCGACCGGCTGGAACTGACCGGTTGCGCCCTGAAGATCTTCTGCAAGACCCAGGTCTGGGTGAAGATCTGACCCGGCAGCCTTCGCCGCCCGCAGCAGGGCGGCGCCTCGCCGGTAGGCCCTGTCACGGCCCGGCCCGCCAAGTGTCACATAAGGTTCAAACCAGCGCCCTGTGCAATTATGGCGAAAATGCTGTAGGGCGTAACCATGATGACACGATTGACCGCGCTGACGGTCCTGATCGCCGGTATCGGCGCCGTCCTGAGCCTCCTCGCGCATGATGCGGGTGATCGTCCGGGCAGTGCCTTCGGCACGGTTTCCGGCGGCGACTGCAATTATCGGACCGGCATCGTCTGCACGCTCGTCCGCGACCCCCTCGTGGTCGAGGACACGACCAGCGGTTTTTGATCGCCGCCGTCTTCTCCCTGCCTTGGCGGGAAGCTAGACAGGGGCATGACCGAGTTCGCTCCCAAGCCGGCCGAGAGCCGCATCCTCACCCCCGAGCCCGCCGAGCGTCGTCCCTTCTGGGACGCCAAGGACGCCGTGGCGGAACTCATCCGCCTGTATGGCCGCTCCGTCGCCTTCCTGTCCGACAGCTTCGATGCCGTCCTGAAGGATGGCGAGCTCGACCATCGCTACCGCGCCTATTATCCGGAGATCTCGCTGGCGACGACGACCCATGCGCGGGTCGATTCGCGGCTGGCCTTCGGCCATGTTCCGCGTCCCGGCCGCTATGCTGCGACGGTCACGCGGCCCGATCTCTTCGAGCGCTATCTGGTTGACCAGATCACCCTGCTCATCCGCAATCACGGCCAGCCGGTCTCGATCGGTGATTCCACCACGCCGATCCCGCTGCATTTCGCCTTCGGCGAAGGCACCTATGTGGACGGCAGCATGGCCGACCGGCTCGACAGGCCGCTGCGGGACGTCTTCGACGTGCCGGACCTGGAGGCGACGGACGACCGCATCGTCAACGGCAATCACGAGACGCCGCCCGGCGAGGACATGCCGCTGGCCCCCTTCACGGCCCAGCGCGTCGACTATTCATTGCACCGGCTGTCCCACTACACGGCGACCCATCCGGAGCATTTCCAGAACTTCGTCCTGTTCACCAACTACCAGTTCTACATCGACGAATTCTGCATGATGGCCCGCGAGACGATGATGCGCGGCGGCGAGGGCTATGCCGAATTCGTCGAGCCGGGCAATGTCGTCACCAGCCCCGGCGAGGCCAAGCCGCATCACGGCATCGCGCCGCTGCGCCTGCCCCAGATGCCGGCCTATCACCTGAAGCGCGCTGACGGCCACGGCATCACCATGGTCAATATCGGCGTCGGCCCGTCCAACGCCAAGACGATCACCGACCATATCGCGGTGCTGCGCCCCCATGCCTGGCTGATGCTCGGCCATTGCGCCGGCCTCCGGAACAGCCAGGAACTGGGCGACTACGTCCTGGCCCATGCCTATGTCCGCGAGGACCACGTCCTCGACGCCGACCTGCCGGTCTGGGTGCCCATCCCGGCGCTCGCCGAAGTGCAGGTGGCGCTCGAGAAGGCCGTGGAGGAAGTCACCGGCCTGTCCGGCTACGAGCTGAAGAAGATCATGCGCACCGGCACCGTGGCGACCATCGACAACCGCAACTGGGAACTGCGCGACCATCGCGAGCCGGTCGAGCGCTTGTCCCAGTCGCGGGCGATCGCGCTGGACATGGAATCGGCGACCATCGCGGCCAACGGCTTCCGCTTCCGCGTGCCCTACGGCACGCTGCTCTGTGTCTCCGACAAGCCGCTGCATGGCGAATTGAAGCTGCCCGGCATGGCGACGGAATTCTACAAGCGCCAGGTCGCCCAGCATTTGCGCATCGGCATGCGGGCGCTGGAGCTGATGTCCGAGCTGCCCTTCGAACGGGTGCATTCGCGCAAGCTGCGCTCCTTCTTCGAGACGGCGTTCCAGTAGGCGATGGCCGTGGGCGAGCATCCGACGTCACGCGGCCGCATCGCCTGCACGCTTCTTGTTGCCGTCAGCCTGCTGGCGGGTCTGGCGCTGGTCGCGGGTTTCTTCGGCGAGATCGTGCCGTTCTTCGATTCGGTGGCGCATTTCCGCGCCCATCTGGCGGGTGTGCTCCTGCTGGCCGGGGTGCTGCTGCTCGCGGCCCGCCCGGTCGCGGTCGGGCTCCTGGCCGCAGCTCTCGGCGGGATCGCCCTCGTGACCGTCGCCCCCCACATGCTGCCGCAGACCGCGCCGCAGACGGAAAAGCCTGCGGCCACCTACACGCTGCTGCAGATGAACCTGCGCTGGAACGCCGAGGACAGGGCGGCGGCGATCCGCCTCATCGGCCGTCTGCAGCCGGACGTCGTCGCACTCGAGGAGGCCAGCGCAGAGTGGCGCCCGATGCTCGCGTCGCTGGAGGGTCGCTACCCGTACCGCGTCGACTGCGGCGGGCCGGACACTTTCGGCAAGCTGACATTGCTGTCGCGGCGCAACTTCCTGCCAGGCGACGCCGGCACGTGCGACGCCGACAACGGCTTCCTCAGCCGGGCCGTGAGCTTCAATGGCAGCCCCGTGACCATCGCCGTCCAGCATCTGCGCTGGCCGTGGCCGGGGCCGCAGTGGCGGCAGATCCGGCGCCTGGAAAGCCGGCTCGAGGCCCTCGCCGCGCCGACCCTGATCGCCGGCGACTTCAACGCCGCACCGTGGAGCGCGGCCCTGCAACGCTACGCCATGCTCTCCGGCACGACCATCGTCCCTCAGGTCGGCCCGACCTGGCTGCCACGCCCGCTGACGGCATGGCTCGCAGCCTATGCCGGCCTGCCGATCGACCATTTTCTCGTCGGCGACGGCGTCGAGATCGTCGACGTCGCCCGGCAAGAGGCCACCGGTTCGGACCATCTCCCGGTGCTCCTGACCTTCGCCGTCCCTGCCGCCGAAACGATCGACCCGGCGTTGGAGACGGCGGGGCGCGACTAGGTGTCCATTCGGCGATGCCTCTGGTCGTCGACGTCTTGCGCCGGCATCCGCATCTGGATCAGTTCTTGACGAGCCCGCATTCTAGTAAAAGATGAAGTCGGAGGCATCGAGGTTTCCCGAGTTGAAGTTCACAAGCACGATGATGTCGCCATTGCCTGCGTCGATGAACGTGTTGGCACCCTGCTGTGTTGTCGCCGCCTGGATTTCGGCAAAGTTCGAAAAGACGCCGCGCGAGATGACAAAGCGATCGATGCCGTTTGTGAAATCGAAGATGGCGTCCTGCTGAAACCCGGTCGTGTCGAAGAGAAAGGAGTCGGCACCCGCGCCGCCCATCATGTAGTCGAAGCCGGACTCGGCCTTGAGCGTGTCGTTGCCATCGTCTCCCTGAAGGTAGTCGCCGCCCGCCCCGCCAAAGATGACGTCGTCGCCACCGTTGCCGATCAGGATGTCGTCGCCGTCGCCTCCGTCGATCGCGTCATTTCCACCGACGCCGGGATTGCCGTCGTCGCAGTAGATGGTGTCGTTGCCTTCCTCCCCAGAAATCACGTCGTTGTCGGCGCCGCCGGTGACAGCGTCATTCCCGTCGCCGGCCTTGATGGTGTCGTTTCCTGCGTTGCCGGAAATCTGGTCGTTGCCCTCGCCGCCGGTCGCCGCATCGTTGCCAGTGCCAAGGACGAAGTAATCTTCCCCGCGACCGCCATCGGCAAAATCGTTCCCGGAACCGCCGAAAATGGAATCGTTGCCCTCGCCGCCAATCAGGACGTCATTGTCGCTGCCGCCGTCCAGCAGATCGTCGCCACGCCCGCCGTCGAGATAGTCGTCACCACTGCCGCCGCGCAGCCCGCCGGTCGATGACGTCAGGAAAATGCCGCCGGCTGAAATATTGACGCTGTTGTGGTCATTGCCATCACCACCATAGATGATGTCGTTGCCGGCGCCACCATTGAGCGAGTCAGAATCCTGACCTCCCTCAATATAGAGGTAATCCGCGCCTTCAAGTGGGAGCGATCGACGCCAGGGTTCGATGGAGAGCCGCGGGAGGTTTCGCATGGCACGGCCGTCATGCTTGTGTGCCCCGCATAACGGATGGCGGACTCCGAGGATTCCAACAGCATCGAGGATCCGCGGGGAGCGGCTCCTCTCCCCCCGTTCCGGCCGTCGAGAAGGGCATCCCGTCCCACGACGTCCCGAACGGGACAGCCTTGGTCTTGCCCCTACATCGGGGCGACCGACGCCAGGATCTCGTTCAGCGCCTGGGTGCGCTGGGCGATGATGAAGGCGCGGCAGGACGGATACGACAGGTGCCGTCCGATCTGGCCGTATTCGACCGGATCCAGGTAGAACAGGCAGGTCTGGTCCCGATAGGTCAGCCACGCCCGCTGCTCGTCGCGCAGCATCGGCTGGCTGTCCTCCGGAAGTTCCGCCAGCAGCGCCTGCCAGGCGTCGTTGAGGCGCGCATCCTCGCGCTCCACCCACGCACCGCCGCACGCGCCCATGTCCTGCATGCTGGCATCGGCCTCGCGCAGGCAGGCATCATAGGCGTCATCGGCGCGCGCCGGCAGCGCCAGCAGCGGCAGGACGAGGATCAGCGGCAAGGCCAGGCGCATGGCGGACTCCCTTCACGGCACGACGGGCAACACCGCGCTCTCCGGCGCGGCGCCGGGGTCACATCACCTGATAGACCGGCCCCTCGCCGCCCTGCGGCGGCACCCAGTTGATGTTCTGGTTCGGGTCCTTGATGTCGCAGGTCTTGCAGTGGACGCAGTTCTGGGCGTTGATGACGAACTTCTCCTCGCCGCCCTCCTGCACCCATTCATAGACCCCGGCCGGGCAATAGCGCTGGGACGGGCCGGCATAGACCGCGAATTCGGAATCGTGCTGCAGCTGCGGGTCCTTGACCTGCAGATGCACCGGCTGGTCTTCGTCGTGATTGGTGTTCGACAGGTATACCGAGGACACCTTGTCGAAGGTCAGCACGCGGTCCGGCCTCGGATAGTCGATCGCCGTGTGCCGGGCCGCCGGCTCCAGGCAGGCATGGTCCGGCTTGCCGTGCTTCTGGGTGCCGAAGAAGGAGAAGCCGAACAGCGAGTTCGTCCACATGTCGAGGCCGCCCAGACCGATGCCCAGCAGTGTGCCGTATTTCGACCAGAGCGGCTTGACGTTGCGCACCGGCTTCAGGTCCCGGCCGATCGGCGAGGCCCGCCATTCGTCGTCATAGGCCGACAGGACGTCGTGGGCGCGTCCGGCCTTGATCGCCTCGGCGGCCTTTTCCGCCGCCAGCATGCCCGACGTCATGGCGTTGTGGACGCCCTTGATCCGCGGCACGTTGACGAAGCCGGCCGAGCAGCCGATCAGCGCGCCGCCGGGGAAGACCAGCTTGGGCACCGACTGCCAGCCGCCCTCGGTGATGGCGCGCGCGCCATAGGCGATGCGCTTGCCGCCCTCCAGCAGTTCGGCGATGTCCGGATGGGTCTTGAAGCGCTGGAATTCCTCGAAGGGCGACAGATACGGGTTCTTGTAGTTCAGGTGGACGACATAGCCGACATAGACCTGGTTCTCGGCCAGGTGATAGACGAAGGAGCCGCCGCCGGTGCCGCTGTCGAGCGGCCAGCCGAAGGAGTGCTGGACGCGCCCCGGCTTCGACTTGGCCGGGTCGATCTCCCACAATTCCTTCAGGCCGAGGCCGAACTTGGGTGGCTCGCGGCCCGCATCGAGGCCGTAGCCGCGGATCAGCTGCTTGGCCAGCGAGCCGCGCACCCCCTCGCCGATCATCACGTATTTGCCCATCAGCGCCATGCCGCGCTGGTACATCGTGCCGGGCTCGCCGCCGCGCGTGACGCCCATGTCGCCGGTGGCCACGCCGATCACCGCATTGCTCTCGTCGTAGAGGATCTCGGACGCCGCGAAGCCGGGATAGATCTCGACGCCCAGCGCCTCTGCCTTCTCCGCCATCCACTTGCAGACGAGGCCGAGGGACACGACGAAATTGCCGTGATTGTTCATCAGCTTCGGCATCAGCATGTTGGGCAGCCGGAACGAACCGCCGGAGCCGTAGAGATAGAAGCGGTCCTCCGTCACCTTGGTCTTGATCGGCGTCTCCTCCTCGCGCCATTCCGGCAGCAGCCGGTCGAGCGCCGAGGGATCGAGGACATTGCCGGACAGGACGTGGGCGCCGACCTCGGCGCCCTTTTCCAGCACCACGACCGACAATTCGGGGTCGATCTGCTTCAGGCGGATCGCCGCCGACAGCCCGGCAGGCCCCGCGCCGACGATCACCACGTCGAATTCCATCGACTCGCGTTCGGGCAGGGCTTCGGTCTGGCTGGCGGTATCGCTCATCGTCACGGGGTCCTTTCGCTGGCGCAGGCACATGCCGCGCGCGCTCGATCCTGTTTGCGCGCCGTGCCGTCGTCCCAAAGACTAGGGCACGGGCCTGTCTGGACGAGTTCTAACCGGATTGACGTGTCCGTCAAACAGCGCGCATCGGGCCGATCGTCTCGGGGGCGCGCCCTTGACGGGTGGCCCTGCCGGGGATCAGACAGGCGCGGCTCGAAACGGGGAGACCGGCTTGAACGCGCTCTATCTCGGTATCGCGATTCTCTGCGAGATCGTCGGTACCACGGCTCTCAAATCCACCATGGGCTTCACCAGGCTGCTGCCGTCGCTGGTGACCGTGGTGTCCTACGTGCTGGCCTTCTATTTCCTGTCGCTGCCGCTGCGCACCATGCCGGTCGGCATCATCTACGCCATCTGGTCGGGCACCGGCATCGTGCTGCTGGCACTAATCGACCTGTTCTGGTTCCGCATCGCCATCGATCTTCCCGGCTTTCTGGGGTTGGCGCTGATCGTCGCCGGCGTTCTCGTGATCAATCTCTACTCCCAGTCGCTGGGCCATTGACGCTCTGACCGCCGTCGCGCGGCGCGCGAAAATCGGCTAGGGAAAGGCCATGAACGCCGAGCCCAATCCCATCGACCGCGAGGCGGCGATCGTCCTCCTCGAATGGTATCGCGCCGCCGGCGTCGATGCGGTGATCGGCGACGTTCCGCGCGACCGGTTTGCCGAGACCAGGGCCGAGACCGCCGCCCGCAAGGCAAGGCGCGGCCAGCCCGAGGCAGCACCGCCGCCCGCAGCCGTTCCGGCGCGCCCGGCATCGCGTCCCGCCGCCACCGCCGCCCCGAGTTCCGCACCTGCGGAACTGGCCGGCGAAGGCAGCTTCCCGGCGCCGCGCATCGCGGTTCCCGACGACATCGCCGTCGCCGATGCCCGCGAACGCGCCCGCTCGGCGGCGACCCTTGCCGAACTGCGTGCCGCGCTCGACGATTTCGACGGCTGCAATTTGCGCATCTCGGCCCGCTCGACGGTCTTCGGGGACGGCAGCGAGACCGCCGACCTGATGCTGGTCGGCGAGGCCCCCGGCCGCGAGGAGGACACCGCCGGCGTGCCCTTCGTCGGGCGGTCCGGGCAGCTCCTCAACCGGATGCTGGAATCCATAGGGCTGGAGCGCGAGGCGGTGCGGGTGACGAACACCGTGCCCTGGCGCCCGCCCGGCAACCGCCCGCCGACGCCGGCCGAAACGCAGATCTGCCTGCCCTTCGTCCAGCGTCATATCGAGCTGGTGCGCCCGAAGATCCTGGTCTGCCTCGGCTCGCCGTCGACCAAGGCGATCCTCGGTGCGCAGGAGGGGATCCTGCGCGTTCGCGGCCGCTGGACCACCTACAGCTTCGGGCTGGAGGAAGGCGATGCCATCGACGCGGTGGCGATGCTGCATCCGGCCTATCTGCTGCGCCAGCCGGCGCAGAAGCGCCTCGCCTGGCGCGATCTGATCGCCCTGCGCGAGCGGCTGGTGGAAAAAACCACATCAGGCTGAGGTCTCGTCCGATCCGCGCCGGAATCGGACCGTAAAAGACCCTCGCCAAATCAGTCCGGAACGCCTAGCTCTGCGCGCGAGTCGGCGCGACCGCGCATCGACCACACTATCCCAAGGCCGTCCCATGCCGCTGCCCCTGCAGATCCTTCCGATCGCCGCGCTTCTCGCGTCGACCTTCTTCCTGATGGCCGGCGCCGGCCTGATGGGCATCCTCATGCCGGTGCGCGGCTCGATCGAGGGCTGGTCGAGCTACCAGATCGGCGCCTTCGGCACGTCCTATGCCGTCGCCTTCACCATCGGCTGCTTCGTGATGCCGATGCTGGTGCGCAGCGCCGGCCACGTGCGCACCTTCTCCAGCCTTGCGGCGCTCCTGGCGATCGCCGTCCTGCTCAGCGGCGTCCTCGTCGACCCGCTGGCGTGGATCGTCTTCCGCGCCATGGCCGGCTTCGCGCTGGCCGGCACCTACATGGTCGTGGAAAGCTGGCTCAACGAGCGGGTGACCAACGAGAGCCGCGGCCGCATCTTCTCGGTCTACATGGTGGTCACCATGGCCGCCATGATGGGCGGCCAGTACGTGATGCCGCTCAGCCAGCCCGAACTGACGATTCCCTTCATGCTCTGCGCGATCCTGTTCGCGCTGGCGGTGATCCCGACGGCGCTGTCGCGCGCCGCCTCGCCGAAACCGCTGACCAGCGTCAAGATCGACGTCGGCCTGATCTTCCGCAACTCGCCCGTCGCAGCCATCGGCGTCGTGCTTGCCGGCGTCATGTCCGGCGGCTGGAACAACATGGCGCCGGTGTTCGGCCAGAAGATCGGCCTGTCGACCACCGAGATCGCCACCCTTGTCGTCGTCGCCATGGGCGGCGGCATCGTCTTCCAGGTGCCGCTCGGGCGCATCTCCGACCGGATGGACCGACGCTACGTGATGACCGCGGCCGGGCTGATCGGTTTCGTCGCCGCCGTTCTCGGCGTCTATGTCGATGACATGCCCTGGGGCTCGACCGTCTATTTCGTCGTCGCCTTCATCCTCGGCGGCATCGTCTATCCGTCCTATTCGCTGGCCGTGGCCCATGCCAACGACTACGCCGCCGACGAGGATTTCGTGAAGATCTCCAGCGGCCTGCTCATTCTCTATGGCGTCGGCACGATGGTCGGACCGATCTATGCGGCATTCCTGATGGAGACCTTCGGCCCCGAGGGCATGTTCCAGGCGGTCGGCACCGCCGCGGTGGCCTATGCCGCCTATTCCTACTACCGGACCTATCGCCGCGAGGCGCGGCCGGTCGACGAGCGGGCGGATTTCCAGACGGTGCCGCTGGCCAGGACCCAGACCCCGACGAGCTTCACGCTGGATCCGCGCGCCGAAGCCGCCATCGCCGCCGAGGAGGAGGAGACCATCGCCACAGCGGAGGCCGCAGCAGCCGAGGAGACGGCCCGGGTCGCCGAGGAAGACGAAGCCCGCCGCCTGGACGAGGAGGCCTCCCCCGCCGATGCGCCGTCCACCCTGCCCCAGGACAAGGGCGCCGGCATCTGACCGCAGGGCTCAAGCGCCGGCCGGTGCGCCGGGCTTGTCGCCGCCCACGGGGATCGGCGCGGCCTCGCCAGCCTTCGTGGCTGACGATCATCTGGAACGAAACGGGCGGCCATCATGGCCGCCCGTTTCGCATGTCAGGTGTTCAGCGATCAGCCGATCCGGCCGCCGCCCTGCTTGGTGATCGCCAGAACTGACGGACGAACCGGCATGTCGTCCTGGAAGTCCGGCCAGCGGGTCGACGGATCCTCGTAATAGGACGGACGGCCGAAGCCTTCCCAGTCTTCGCCACCATCGCCCGGATGCTGCACCGCCAGGAAGGCGGTCTGCATGTCGGGCAGGATCAGCGGACCGCACATCTCGGCGCCGACCGGCACCCGGAAGAACAGCTTCGACGTGCCGCGCGCTTCGCCGTCCGTGTCGACGGCCCACAGGCCGTCCGTACGGCCGGTCGCCTTCGGCGAGTTGCCGTCGGTGGAGACCCACAGGCGACCGTCGGAATCGACGGCGCAATTGTCGGGCATGCCAAACCAGCCGTTCTTGGTGGTCTCGGTCGAGAAGGTTGCACCGACCTCGGCGATCGACGGATCGCCGCATTTTAGCAGGACTTCCCAGGTGCCCGTCGTGGCGGCGAAGTCGCCACCCTCTTCGGCGATCTCAATGATGTGGCCGAACTTGTTGTCGACGCGCGGATTGGCGGCGTTCGCCTCCTCGCGGCGGGTGTTGTTGGTCAGCATGACATAGACGCGGCCGTTTGTGCCGTTCGGCTCGATGTCCTCCGGACGGTCCATCTTGGTCGCCTCGAGCAGGTCGCCGGCCTTCCGGGTCTCGATCAGCACGTCGGCCTGGCTGTTGAAGCCGTTCTCGGCGGTCAGCGGACCCTCGCCATGGACCAGCGGCAGCCAGACCATCGTCCCGTCTTCGTCGAAGCGCGCGACATACAGCGTGCCCTCGTCGAGAAGGTCCATGTTGGCCGCCCGGTCGGTCTCGTTGTAAGTGCCGGCCGTGACGAACTTGTAGACATAGTCGAAGCGCTCGTCGTCACCGAGATAGAAGACGACGCGGCCGTCGCTGTTGACGATAGACTCGGCACCCTCGTGCTTGAAACGGCCGAGCGCGGTCCGCTTCTTCGGGGTGGAGTTCGGGTCCATCGCGTCGACCTCGACGATCCAGCCGAAGCGGTTCGGCTCGTTGGGCTCCTTCGAGACGTCGAAGCGGTCGTGGAAATTGCCCCAGGCATAGCTGCCATCCGGCACGCCGTAACGCTCGTAATTCGCGGCCTCTTCATTGCCCTCCGGCAGTTCGCCGAGAAAGTAGCCGTGGAAATTCTCCTCGGCCATGATGTAGGTACCCCAGGGCGTCACGCCGCCGGCGCAGTTGTTGATCGTGCCCAGCACCTTGCGGCCGGTCGTATCGGCAGCGGTCTTCAGGCGGTCGTGGCCGGCCGCCGGGCCGGTCAGCTCCATCTCCGTGTCGGCGGTGATCCGCCGGTTCTTGGCGCCGTCGCGCACCAGCTGCCACTTGCCGTCAATCTTGCGGATCTCGATGATCGTGCCGCCATGGGCCGCCATCTCGATGTCGACCCGCTTCTGGTCGGCGTCGGCAATGGTGATTTCGTCGCCATTGACCGTGACGATGCCCGGGAACATCAGATGTTCGTTGGTGTATTCGTGGTTGACCACGAGCAGCCCGTGCTCGGACGAGCCATCCTCAAGCGGGATGAAGCCGACATAGTCGTTGTTGTAGCCGAACTGGCGCGCCTGGGCTTCCGGCGTCTGGTTCGTCGGATCGAATTCCGGCGAATCCGGGAAGATCGCGTCGCCCCAGCGGATGAGCACGTCGGCGTCATAGCCTTCGGCCACGTGATGCGTGGCGTCCACGCCGGCCTCGACCTCGGTGAAGTCGAACTGCGAGCCCGCCCCGGTCTGGGCATGGGCTTCGTCGGCAGCCAGCAGCGCCAGCGGGCTCACCGTGGCGGCGATCGCCGTCGCGGCCATCGAGCCGCGCAGGAAGTCGCGGCGCGAGAAGCGCGCGGCGATGATTTCGCCCATGGTGCGGTTGTCGGTGGGGTTGGTGCCCTCGCCGTCGGCCTCTTCGAGCTGGCTGGTACGGAAGACGGTGCGTCTGGTGTGTTCGTTCATCGTTGACCCCTGTCGCAGAAGAGATTGCGAACCCTCGAACGGCCCGGCAGGTGCCGGACTGGAATGGTTCCAGACTGATGTAATCAGCCGAGGTCACAGCCGGATGACGGTTGGGTGTCGATGGTGATGGGGCAGCATGTCGCAGCTGACGGGGTTGCCGCGCATACGCGCTCCGTCCGGTTCCGCCCAGCCGGTCTCCGGCCCCGAGTTCGCGGCCTGCAGGCGCTTTCGGCAACGCAGCCAAAGCTGCTATGGCAGGTGCGTGACGAATATTGATCCTCCCCCCTCGCTGCGCAGCGCCGTCTACGGCGCGCCGCCCGCCAATCTCGTGGACGTGCCCGACGGGGCCGTGCAGCTGTCGCCGCTGCGGCCCGGCGCCGAAGCACTGGAGACCCTGCCCGATGCCGCCTTCGACGCGATCGTCGTCGCCGCGCCGCCCGGTGCGATCGAACGGCGCTTCGTGCTGGCCCACGCGCTGCGCGTTCTGGCGCCCGGCGGCGCGCTGACGGTCCTGGCGGCCAAGGACAAGGGCGGCCAGCGCCTGCGCGCCGAGCTGGAAGGTTTCGGCTGCGACGTCGCCGAGCACTTCAAGGCCCGCCAGCGCATCTGCGCTGTCCGCCGGCCGGATTCACCACATGGGCTCACCGAGGCGATCGCGGCGGGCGCCCCCGTCACGGTCGAGGCCATCGGCCTGCGCTCGCAGCCGGGCATCTTCTCGTGGAACCGGGTGGATCCGGGAACCTCCCTGCTGCTTCGCCACCTCCCGCCCCTCGTGGGAAACGGCGCCGATCTCGGCGCCGGGCTCGGCATCCTGGCCATCGGCGTCCTGGCATCCCCGAAGGTCGAGGCCCTGACGCTGGTCGAGATCGATCGCCGCGCCGTCGAGGCGGCGAAGGTGAATGTCGCCGACCCCAGGGCCCGCTTCCTGTGGGCCGACGCCCGCGAAAGCGCGCTGGCCGATCTCGATTTCGTCGTGTCGAACCCGCCCTTCCATGCGGAAGGGATCGAGGATCGCGGGCTCGGCCAGGCCTTCATCACCGCCGCAGGCCGGATGCTGCGCCGGTCCGGCATGCTCTATCTCGTCGCCAACCGCCACATGCCCTACGAGGCGGTGCTGCGCACGAGTTTCCGGACCGTGAACACGGTGGCGGACGAGGCCGGCTACAAGATCTTCGAGGCGCGCAAGTGACGAAGACGCCGACCTCCCGGCTCGACAGGCTACTGGCCAATCTGGGCTATGCCTCGCGGCGCGAGATCCAGCTTCTGGCGCGAAACGGCCGCATCCGGCTCGACGGCGCCCCGTTCCTGCAGGCCGACACGCGGATCGCGCTGACACACGATCTCGAAGCACGGCTGGTGGTCGACGGCGAGGCGCTCGATCCCCTGCCCGGTTTCGCCCTGATGCTGAACAAGCCGCTCGGCGTCACCTGCTCGCGCAAGGAGGCGGGGCCGCTGGTCTACGATCTCCTGCCGCCGCGCTGGCGCCGGCGCGACCCCGCCATCTCGACGGTCGGCCGCCTCGACAAGGACACCTCCGGGCTGCTGCTGATGACCGACGACGGGGCGCTGCTCCATCGCATCATCTCGCCGAAGCATCATGTGGCGAAGCGTTATCGCGTGGGTCTGGCCCGGCCGATGACGGGCGGCGAGGCCGAACTCTTCGCCGCGGGCACCCTGATGCTGGAGGGCGAGGACAAGCCGCTGGCCCCGGCAGAGCTGGAGATCGTCGGCCCGCAGGAAGCGATCCTGCAGGTTCACGAGGGCCGCTACCATCAGGTCCGCCGGATGTTTGCCGCGACAGGCAACCATGTCGAGACGCTGCACCGGCAACACATCGGCGGCTTGGCACTCCCGGCCGACCTCGCACCCGGCGCAATCCGCCGCCTGACCGACGCCGACCTCGCCGCGATCTTCGCCGATGGAAGCGGCGGCTGAGCGCGTCGCGCGGATACGAACGTGCCGCCGTCTGAAGTCTCGTCCTTGGACTCACCCGCCCGGCGGCGACACCCGTCGGGCCTTGCTGCGCTCGATGCCCAGGCGGTGCTCGCGCCAGATGATGAAGATGCCGGCCGACACGACGATGCCGCCGCCGATCAGCGTCGCGGCGCCGACGGCCTCGCCGAACAGGAAATAGCCGATGGCGATGGCCAGGATCATCGAGGTGTATTCGAACGGCGCGACGGTCGAGGCGTCGGCATAGCGATAGGCCGAGGTCAGGAGCAGCTGGCCGACGCCGCCGCACAGCCCCGCCACCACGAGAAACGCCGCCTGCTCGGGGCTCGGCATCACCCAGCCGAAGAAGAATGCCGACAGCGCCGAGATCACCGAACAGGTCAGCGAGAAATAGACCACGATCGTCGCCGTCGCCTCGGTGCGCACCAGCCGGCGGATCTGGATCATCGCGACGGCCGCGACCGTGGCCGAGATCAGCGCCGCGCCGATGCCGATCAGCTCCGCGTCATCGAGCGGCTTGGCCGTCACCGACAGGCTCGGCAGCGTCACCACGCCGATGCCGAAGAGCCCGACGATCGCCGCGCTCCAGCGATAGAGCCGCACCACTTCCTTCAGGAACACCGCGGCGAAGACGACGGTGAGCAGCGGCGCCGCATAGGAGATGGTGATCCATTCGGGATAGGGCAGCCGCGTCAGCGCGAAGAAGCCGAAGCCCATCGAGGTGACGCCGACGAGGCCGCGCAAGACATGCCCGGGCAAATCGTCGGTCTTCAGCGCGGTGCCGAGGTCGCCGAGCCAGGCGAGATAGATCGCCACCGGGATCAGCGCGAAGAACGAGCGGAAGAACACGATCTCGCCCGGCGGAATGCCGTCGCCGCCCGACTTGATCGCCGTCTGCATGCCGACGAAGATCACCACGGAAATGCATTTCAGCAAGATTCCGAGCATCGGGCGGGAGATCCGCCCGTCCTCCGTCGAACTGTTCATGCCGGCTGTCCCCTTCGCGGCGGCACCTGCCGCCGGGCCGTGCGATCCCCCGCCGCGTGTCTCAGCGCGCTGCCTGCAGCGCCTCCCAGACGCGCAGCGGCGTCGCCGGCATGTCGATATGGGACACGCCCGCCGGCCGCAGCGCGTCGACGACGGCGTTCATCACCGCCGGCGCTGCCCCGATCGTGCCCGCCTCGCCGGCGCCCTTGATGCCGAGCGCGTTGGTCGTCGAAGGCACGTTGCGGGTCTGGAAGTCGAAGAACGGAAAGTCCCAGGCCCGCGGCATGGCGTAGTCCATGAAGCTGGCGGTCACCAGCTGACCGGTCTCGTCGTATACGGCGTTCTCGATCAGCGCCTGGCCGATCCCCTGGGCGACGCCGCCATGGATCTGGCCGGCCAGCAGGATCGGGTTCACCGTCACACCGAAATCGTCGACGATCGTATAGGCGAGAAGCTCGGTGGTGCCGGTCTGCGGGTCGATCTCGACCTCGCAGACATGGGTGCCGTTCGGATAGGTCGCCTCGTCCTGCTTGAACTCGCCGACCGCCTTGCGGTCGTCGTCGGATTTCGCCGCCGCGGCCAGCGCGGCAAAGCCGATGGCCCGGTCGGTGCCGACGATCCGCGCCTCGCCGCCCTCCAGCTCGATGTCGACGGCCGCCGCTTCCAGCTCGTTGGCGGCCAGCTTCTTCAGCTTCTCGGCCAGCGACTGACTCGCCCGGCGCACGGAGACCGCGCCCAGCGGGATCGACCGCGACCCGCCGGTGCCGCCACCGGTCGGCGTGTCGTTGGTGTCGCCCTGGCGCACGTCGATCAGGTCGTAGTCGAGCTTCAGCGCCTCGGCGACGAACTGCGCATAGGCCGTGGCATGGCCCTGCCCGTTGGTCTGGGTGCCGATCTTCAGCTCGATCCGTCCCTCATGGGTCAGCTCGACATAGGCCGGCTCCGAGCCGGGGAAGGCGCAGGCTTCCACATAGGTCGCAAAGCCGATGCCGCGCAGCTTGCCCTCGGCCTTGGCCGCCGCGCGCCGCGTCTCGAAGCTGCCCCAGCCGGCCTTCCGCAGGGCGGCGTCGAGATGGCCGGCGAAATCGCCGGTGTCGTAGAGACGGCCGATCGGGGTGCGGTACGGCAACTGGTCGGGGCGGATGAAGTTGCGCTTGCGGATCTCGTCGCGCGCCAGCCCCAGCGCGATGGCGCATTCGTCGACCAGCCGCTCGATCAGATAGGCCGCTTCCGGCCGTCCCGCGCCGCGATAGGCGTCGACGGGCACGGTGTTCGAGTAATACATGTGGCAATCCACGTCGATCGCCGGAATGTCGTAGAGGCCCGTCGCCATCGACATGCCGAACCACGGGATCATCGGCCCGAACTGCGAGGCATAGGCGCCCAGATTGGCGTGCAGATCGACCTTCAGCGCCAGGAAGCGGCCGTCCGCATCCATGGCCATGGTGCCGGTCACCAGATTGTCGCGGCCATGGGCGTCGGTGACGAAATGCTCGGTGCGGTCGGCGGTCCACTTGACCGGCCGGCCCAGCCGCTGCGCCGCGACCAGCACGAGAACATGCTCGCGATACAGGAACGCCTTGGTGCCGAAGCCGCCGCCGACGTCCCGCGTGATCACCCGGACCTTGTCCTTGCCGACCTTCAGGACGCGCGCCGCCAGCGTGTCGCGCATGCCGTGAACGCCCTGGCTGCCGGTGATCAGCGTGTAGTGCTCGGTGTCCGCATCGTATTCGCCCACCGAGGAACGCACTTCCATGTAGTTGCAGACGAGACGGTTCTGGACGAGGTCGATGGTGGTCACATGCGCCGCTTCGGTGAAGGCTGCCTCGGTCTTGGCCCGGTCGCCCTCGTGCATGTGGCCGGCGATGTTCGCCGCGCGGTCGTTCCAGACCAGTGCCCCGTCGCCGGACTTGGCGGCGACCAGGTCGCTGACGGCGTCGAGCACCGTGTAGTCCACCTCGACCAGCTCGGCCGCGTCGCGCGCCTGGATCGCCGTGTCAGCCACCACGAAGGCCACCGCGTCGCCCACATGGCGTACCACGTCGCGGCACAGCACCGGCGCGTCATGGGGCTGGAACGGGCTGCCGTCGGCCTGCTTGGGGGTGGCCAGGCACGGCACCTCGCCGAGCTCGGCGATGTCGGCATGGGTCAGCACCATCTGCACGCCGGGCGCGGCGCGCGCGGTCTCCAGGTCGGTGATGGTGAAGCTGGCATGGGCATGCGGCGAGCGCACCACGGCGGCATGCAGCAGGCCCTCGCGGGTCTCGTCGTCGGTATAGTGGCCCTCGCCGCGCAGGAACGCGTCATCTTCCTTGCGCAGCACCGACGCGCCGAGGCCAAACTTGGGGGTCATGACGTTCATGGGAGAGCTCCTTCGACGCGAACCGATCGTCGTGGACGCGACGGCCCGCGCGGGGCGGGAGGATCGGCCACGATGTTCTTAAACACCACTTATTGCTTCCGGTGCAGCCCGTCGAGTGCGCGGCGCGGCGCGATCCTGCCCGCGCCGGCCCGGGCCCGGCGATTGGCAATATGCCGTTTGCGGTCTAACTGCCCGGGAATTCAGGAAAGGGAAGCCAATGCTGCGCAGTGAAGATGGCCAGACGATCCGGCTCGAAGATTATCGGCCGACCGATTTCATCCTCCATTCGATGGACATGACGGTCCGCCTGTTCGAGGGCAGCGCCGAGATCGACACGCGGCTGGTGCTGGAGCGCCGCGACGGCGTGGCCGAAGATGTGCCGCTGGTGCTGGACGGCGACGAACTGACGCTGACCGGCCTCGTCCTCGACGGCACCGCGCTGGCGGCCGACGCCTACGAGGCGGCGCCCGAGCGGCTCACGGTTCGCAGCGTGCCGGCCCGCGACCGCTTCCTCCTCGACATCGCCACGCGGATCGTGCCCGAGGACAATACCAAGCTGATGGGCCTTTATCGCTCCAACGGCATCTGGTGCACCCAGTGCGAGGCCGAGGGCTTCCGCCGCATCACCTATTTCCTCGATCGTCCCGACGTGCTGGCGCCCTACAAGGTCCGCATCGAGGCCGACAAGGCGGCAGCCCCGGTGCTCCTGTCCAACGGCAACCCGGCCGAGAGCGGCGACCTGCCCGACGGCCGTCACTTCGCCGTCTGGGACGACCCGTTCAACAAACCGGCCTATCTCTTCGCCCTGGTCGCCGGCGATCTCGATTCCATCCGCGAGCCCTTCACCACGGCCAGCGGCCGGCAGGTGGATCTCGTCGTCCATACCGAGAAGGGCCGGGCCGGACAGGCCGGCTACGCCATGGACGCGCTGCGGCGCTCGATGGTCTGGGACGAGCGCCGCTTCGGCCGCGAATACGACCTCGACGTCTTCAACATCGTCGCCATCGCCGACTTCAACATGGGCGCGATGGAGAACAAGGGCCTCAACGTCTTCAACCACAAATACGTGCTGCTCGACCCGCAGACGGCGACGGATGGCGACTATGCCGGCGTCGAGACGGTGATCGCCCACGAATATTTCCACAACTGGACCGGCAACCGCATCACCTGCCGCGACTGGTTCCAGCTCTGCCTGAAGGAGGGCCTGACGGTCTATCGCGACCAGGAGTTCAGCGCCGACGAGCGCTCCGCCACGGTCCAGCGCATCGGCGAGGTCCGCAAGCTGAAGGCCCACCAGTTTCCCGAGGATCAGGGTCCGCTGCAGCATCCGGTCCGGCCGACCGAATACCGCGAGATCAACAATTTCTACACGGCGACCGTCTACGACAAGGGCGCCGAGATCGTCCGGATGATCGCCACCATCCTCGGCCAGGACGGCTTTCGCCAGGGAATGGACCTCTATTTCGAGCGCCATGACGGCGATGCGGCGACGATCGAGGATTTCCTCGCCTGCTTCGAGGCGGCCACCCGCGCCGAGCTCTCGCATCTGGCGGTCTGGTACAATCAGGCCGGCACGCCGACCCTGTCGGTCCGCGAGGAGTACGACGCGGCGGCCGACCGGCTGACCGTGACGCTCCGCCAGTCGCTGGCCAGGGGCGCCGCCGGTACCCGCACCGATCCCGTCCACATCCCGGTCCGCTTCGGCCTCGTCGGCTCCAACGGCCAGGACAAGGAGGCCACGCCCACCCACGGCGCCGATGTCGAGGGCGACGTCATCCATCTCACCGAGGCCGAGGAGGTCCTGGTCTTCGAGAATCTCGGCGAGAAACCCTATCTCTCCGTTCTGAGGGATTTTTCGGCGCCGGTGAATCTCGACTTCCCCCAGAGCGAGGCCGACCGGCTGGCGCTGGCACGGCTCGATCCGAACCTGTTCAACCGCTGGAGCGCCCTCAACGACCTGACGGGCGAGGCGCTGCTGCGCGCCTGCCGCGAAGGTGGCGCCACGGCCGCGGCCCCGCTGCCCCCGGAGATCGTGGACGCGGTTCTCGCCACCGCCGCCGACGCCGCTCTGGAGCCCGCCTTCCGAGCCCAGGCCCTGGCCCTGCCCGCCGAACCGGACATCGCGCGCATGCTCGGCCGCGACGTCGACCCGCAGATCGTCCACGAGGTGGTGCAGGCCGCCCGCAAGGCGATCGGCACCAGGGGCGTGCAGGTCTTCGAGCGTCTGGCCGCCGAGATGGCGACGCCAAAGGCGTTCTCACCGGACGCCGAGAGCGCCGGCCGACGGTCCCTTGCCAATGCGGCGCTCGCCTATCTGACGGCCGCGACGGGCGATCCGGCCGCAGCCGAGGCACAATATGCCAGTGCCTCGAACATGACCGACCGCCTCGCCGCGCTTGCTATTCTGGTCCATCGCTTCCCGGACGCGCCCGCCTCGCAGGAAGCGCTGGCGGATTTCTACCAGCGCTTCGAGACCGACGAACTGGTGCTCGACAAATGGTTCGCCCTTCAGGCGACGATCCCGCGCGTCGAGGCGTTGGACACGGCGATCACCCTCACCGGCCATCCGAAGTTCTCGCTGCGCAATCCCAACCGCGTGCGGGCCGTCCTCGGCACCTTCGCGGCGGCAAACCAGCTCGCCTTCCACCGGCAGGACGGGGCGGGCTACCGCTGGATCGCCGGGAAGCTGGTCGAGCTCGACCGCCTGAACCCCCAGATCGCGGCCCGGATTGCCACCGCTTTCCGGTCCTGGCGCAGCTTCGACGAGGCCCGCCGCGACCAGGCCGAGACGACCCTGCGTCAACTGGTTGAGACTCAAGGCCTTTCGACAGATCTTCGCGATATCTTGGGGAGGTCTTTGAAATGACTCGTCAATTCGTTGACTCCCTGATTTTGCCGCAATTGCGCGCTGGACAAGGTGATTCGCTTTTGCTCAATTGGTAATGATTCGGATCGGCGGCGTTTCGGATCGTTAAGATGCGGTTACGAGGGGTGAGCATGCGAGCGGACGCGTCCAACGCGCCGGCAGGCGGACTATTGTCTCGATTCGAGACCCTGCTGAATGCGCGAACCGAAATCGCAGGACATGCCAAGATGCTGGCGGCTCCGGCCTATCAGCAGCTTCTGCGGTCCGAGAAAATCCTCCGCCGCTCGATCCCCGTCCTGATCGTCTCCTTCCTGGCCCTGGCCGCGATCATCCGCCTTGCGACCCTGGTCGAGGAACGGATGACGCTGGAGGAATCGGCGGTCCGCGACCTGACCATCGCCACCGCCCTGATGCGCGCCGAGAGCTACGTCGCCGAGGCCAGTGGCGACGGTGTCTCGCTCGCCGAGGACCTCCTGGCCAGCGCCCTGCCCGACGAACTCCTGCGCCACGGCCGCTTCGCCGTGGTCAGCGACACTGACGGGATGATCGTCGCCGCCATGCCCGGCTACGAGAACCTCGTCGGCGCCGATCTCAAGCGCCTGATCGGAGAGCATCAGGAACTCCTGATGTTCGGCGAGCGGGCCGGCGTACAGGACACGCGCTTCGGCACCGAACCGGCCCTGGTCGCCAGTGCCCGCCTCGCCGACAATCAGGGCATCCTGACCTTCGTCCAGCGCGAGAGCGACCTGTTGTCCGAATGGCGGCATTCTGTCTCGGTGAACGTCACCCTCTTCGCGCTGACCTCGACCATCATGCTGGTCGTCCTCTACGCCTATTTCCGCCAGGCGACGCGGGCGCAGGACGCCGACGCGCTGTATCTGGAGACCCATCAGCGGGTCGACACCGCCCTGTCGCGGGGCCATTGCGGCCTGTGGGACTGGGACATCGCCCGCGGCCGCATGTACTGGTCGCGCTCGATGTACGAGATCCTCGACCTCTGCCCCAAGGACAGCGTCCTGGCCTTCGGCGACATCGCGCCGCTGCTGCATCCCGACGATGGCAGCCTGTTCGAGGTCGCCCGCCAGGTCGCCGCCGGCAAGATCACCAGCCTCGACCGCGTCTTCCGCATGCGCCATCGCAGCGGCAGCTATGTCTGGCTGCGCGCCCGCGCCGAGGTGTCTCGCACCGCCGAGAACGAGGTCCACCTGATCGGCATCGCCGTCGACGTCTCCGATCAGCAGGAACTGGCCCGGCGCACCGACGAGGCCAACACCCAGCTCAACAACGCCATCGAGAACATCTCCGAGACCTTCGTCCTGTGCGACAGCCAGGACCGTCTGGTGCTCTGCAACTCGAAATACCGCGAGACCTTCGGCCTGAGCGAGGCCGACGTCGCCCGCGGCACGCCGCTGGCCACCGTCATGGCCAAGGCCCGCAAGCCGATCGACAGCCATGCCGTGACCAGCCCGACCTTCGCCAGCGGCGAGCGGGCATCCGAGGCGCTGCTGCCCGACGGCCGCTGGCTGCTCCTGTCGGAGCGCCGCACCGGCGACGAGGGCTTCGTCTCGATCGGCACGGACGTGACCCAGCTCAAGCTGCATCAGGCGCGCCTGTCGGATTCCGAGCGCCGGCTGATGGCGGTCATCGACGATCTGTCGATCGCCCGGCGCGACGCCGAGCGCAAGGCGGTGCAGCTCACCGACCTGAACAAGAACTATGCCGTCGAGAAGGAACGCGCCGAGACCGCCTCGAGCGCCAAGACCACCTTCCTCGCCAACATGTCCCACGAACTGCGCACGCCCCTCAACGCCATCCTCGGCTTCTCCGAGATCATGCGCCAGGGCACCTTCGGCCCGATCGGCTGCCCGAAATACGGTGAATATGCCGAGGACATCCACCAGAGCGGCCATTACCTTCTCAAACTGATCAACGACATCCTCGACATGGCCAAGATCGAGGCCGGGCGTCTGGTCCTCAACCCCGAGACCATCAACCTCAGCGAGATCGCCACGGAGACCGGCAAGATCATCGAGGTGCAGGCCGACCAGAAGGCGATCCGCCTCGACACCGTAGTCCCGGAGCGCATGGAACTGACGGTGGATCGCCGGGCGACCAAGCAGATCGTGCTCAACCTGCTCTCCAACGCGGTGAAGTTCACCGACTCCGGCGGGACCGTGCGGATGAAGCTGCGCACGGTCGGCGACCATGCGCTGATCACCATCGCCGACAACGGCATGGGCATCCCCCGCTCCGCCCTGAAGAGCCTCGGCAAGCCCTTCGAGCAGATCGAGAACGAGCTGACACGCACCAACAAGGGCACCGGCCTCGGCCTCGCCATCGCCCGCTCGCTGGTCGCCCTCCAGGGCGGACGCATGCGGATCAGTTCGCAGGTCGGCCAGGGCACCATCGTCGCGATCCGACTACCGCTCGTACCCGACCCGGCACACGCGAACGCCCTGCACCAGGCAGCGGCCGTCGCCTGACGTCGTGCAAGGCAACGTCCTCGGGTGTCGCCCGCCTGGAATGCGCGCCGCGCCTCTCCTCCAGCCCGCCTTGGCGCCCGGCGCGCTATCCGGCCCGGGTCTTCGGATCCGCAGATGCCGCGTCCGTGTCGCCTGATGGCGGCAGCAGCGCGTTGAAGGCAAGCCGGACGCGCGCGGCAGTCTCGGCCAGGAGCGGCGCCACCGCGTCCGCTGCATCCAGATCGAGGGCCCGCGTCAGCCGGTCCGCGAGGCCCGGCGGCAGATCCTCGATGCGTTCCACCCCGCTCGGACCGAGCCGCAGGATCTGGATCACCGACGTATAGGTCCGCATCGCGCCGGGAAGGTCGATCGGCGCCCCCTCGGCATCGGTCGCGGCCAGGTCGGCGGCATCCAGCACCGTGACGGTCGGGCTGCCGAGGAGGACCGGATCGGCGCGGCCGGTCAGCAGCGCCCATTGGGCCAAGAACTCCAGGTCGATCAGCCCGCCGGGCACGAGCTTCAGGTCCAGCGGCCCCTTCGGCGGCTTCTCGCGATCGAGGCGTGCGCGCATGTCGGCCACGTCGCGGCTGGTGGTCGCCTCGTCCCGCGCCTCGCCCAGCACGTCGCAGATGGTCTGCGCGATCTCGCCGCGGAAATCCGCGTCGCCGGCGATCGGCCGGGAGCGGGTCAGTGCCATGCGCTCCCATGTCCAGGCATCCGTCGCCTGGTAGCGCCGGAACGAGTCGATGCGGGTGGCCAGCGGCCCCATGTTGCCCGATGGTCGCAGGCGGAAATCCACCTCGTAGAGGATGCCCTCGCGCATCTGCACGGTCAGCGCTGCGATCAGCCGCTGGGTGAGACGGGCAAAGTAAAGCCCGGTCGTAAGCGGCTTCTCGCCATCCGATTCCTCCACCGCGTCGGCATGGTCGTAGAGGAGGATGAGGTCGACGTCGGAGCCGGCCGTCAGCTCGCGACTGCCCAGCCGTCCCATGCCCAGCAGCGCCAGCCGCGCGCCGGCGACGCGGCCATGCCTCTCGGCGAAGGCATCGCCGACGGCTTTCAGCGTCGCGTCGAGCACGACATCGGCGATGCTGGAGAAGGCCGGCCCCGCCTCGGCCACGTCGACGACGCCGCTGAGCAGCCGCGCGCCAACGAGAAAGCGCTGTTCGGAGGCGAAGATGCGCAGCCGCGCCAGGATGTCCTCGTAGCCGTTCGCCTCCGACAGGAAGGTCGTTAGCCGCTCTGCCATTAGCTCGCTGTCGGGCACCTCGTCGAAGAAGGCCGGGTCGAGCAGCGCGTCGAAGACGTGCGGGCGGGCCGCGATCGTCTCGCGCAGCGCCGGCGCCGAGGTAATGATCAGCGCCAGAAGGTCGAGGATGCGGGGATTGGAGGCGATCAGCGAGAAGAACTGGATGCCTGCCGGCAGCCCCGCCAGGAAGGTGTCGAAGGCCGCGATCGCCCCGTCGGGATCCTTGGCGTTGGAAAAGGCCGCCAGCAGCATGGGCAGGCCCGAGGCGAGGCGTTCGCGCGCCGTCTCCGAGCGGGTCGAACGGTAGCGCCCGAACCCCCAGCCGCGCACGATGCGCGCGACGTCCTCGGGCCGGGAAAAGCCCAGCTCCGTCAGCCGGGCCAGCGCCTCGGGATCGTCCTCGCTAGACAGGAGCCGCTTGGACACAGCGTCCTCGCCGTCCCCGGCGTCGCGTTCGCGGCCGTCATTGAACAGGCTCGAATAATGCCGGTCGACCCGGCGCAGATGCGACAGAAGCGCCTCGGCGAAGGCCTCGCGGCTCTCGAAGCCGGCCAGTCGCGCGATCCTCTCCAGCCCCTCCTCGTCCTCCGGCAGGGTATGGGTCTGCTCGTCCGCCACCATCTGGATGCAGTGCTCGATGCGCCGCAGGAACCAGTAATCCTGAAGGAGGTCGCGCGCCGTGTCGGCGGTGATCCAGCTGCCCTCGGCGAGTCCCTGCAGCGCCTCGTCGGTGCGCCGGCTGCGCAATTGCGGCGCCCGGCCGCCGGCGATGAGCTGCTGGGCCTGGACAAAGAACTCGACCTCGCGAATGCCGCCGCGGCCCAGCTTGACGTTGTGGCCGCCCACCGCGATGTCGTCGAATCCGCGATGGCGGTCGATCCGGGTCTTCATCGCCTGGATGTCGGCGATCGCCGCGAAGTCGAGATATTTGCGCCAGACGAAGGGCGTCAGCTCCTGCAGGAACGCTTCGCCCGCTTCCCGGTCCCCGGCGACGGTGCGCGCCTTGATCATCGCGGCGCGTTCCCAGTTGCGCCCGCTTCCCTCGTAATAGCTCATCGCCGCGTCGGTGGAGATCGCCAGCGGCATGGCGCCCGGATCCGGGCGCAGCCTGAGATCTGTGCGGAAGACGTAGCCGTCGGCGGTGCGCTCGCCGACGATTCGCACCAGCCGCCGCACCAGGCGCGAGAAGGTGTCGACGGCTTCCGTCGGATCGGCGGCGACCGACTGCTCGGGATCGAAGAAGACGATGAGATCGACGTCGCTGGAATAGTTCAGCTCGTGCGCGCCGAGCTTGCCCATGCCGAGGACGAACAGGCCGCAGCCCGTCTCCGGGTCGGCCGGGTCGGGCAGGACGATCTTGCCGCTGCCGTGAGCAGACAGCAGGCAGAAGCGCAGCGCCGTCCCGATCGCCGCCTCCGCGAGGCTGGACAGGTCGGCGGTCGTCTCCGCCACGCTGGCCGCGCCGAACAGGTCGCGCAGCGCGATCAGCAGCGAGACCTCGCGCTTGATCAGGCGGATCGCGCTCATCAGCGCCGTCTCGCCCTGATCCTCCAGCTCCATCTCGCGCAGTTCGACGATCCGGGCCGCGATCCGCTCGCGCGCGGGCTGGTCGGACAGCGCGTCCAGCCATTCGGGATGCTGGAGCATCTGCGTGTTGAGATAGCTGGACAGGTCGAGCAGCGCGCCGAGCCGCGCGACATCGGGGCCGCCGCCTGCCAGGAATCCGCCCAGGCGCGTCAGCTCCTGCCCTGCCGCCGCCTTGGCCAGATCGGCAAGCCAGGCCTCGGCCTTGCCGGGATCGAGCGGCGACGGCGCGATGTCGCCGCCTATGCCGAGATCGGTCTCATGGTCTTGGGCCGTGTCCTGCTTCGCCATCGGCGATCGTCTTTCCATCCTGAGGAAACTCCAGGACCACTCTAAGGCCCGGGCCGGCATCCTCAAGCACGAGGCGGCCGCCATGGACCCGCGCGATCGCCTGGACCAGCGACAGGCCGAGGCCCGAGCCGGGGCGGGAGCGGCTCTGGTCGAGGCGGTAGAAACGCTCCAGCACGCGGAGGCGCTTGTCGGCCGGCACGCCCGGCCCGTCATCGGATACCGACAGCCGGCAGACGCCATCATGCAGGTCCAGGCCGACGGAGATCGTCGCCTCGCGGCCTGGCTCGACGCCATATTTGAGGGCGTTGTCGATCAGGTTCGACAGCGCCTGGGCGATCAGTTCGCGGCTCACCGAGGCCTCGACCGGCGGGCTCGGCGAAAAGACCAGTGCCGCGCCAACCTCCTCGGCGAGGGGCTCGTAGAGTTCG
Source organism: Aurantimonas sp. A2-1-M11 (assembly GCF_036549475.1). Classification (NCBI taxonomy): domain Bacteria; kingdom Pseudomonadati; phylum Pseudomonadota; class Alphaproteobacteria; order Hyphomicrobiales; family Aurantimonadaceae; genus Aurantimonas; species Aurantimonas sp. A2-1-M11. The sequence goes on from NZ_JAZHLI010000018.1 coordinate 26,986, forward strand.
CACACATCGGCGACGATTTCGGCAACGTCGACCCGTGTCTTCAGCACCGGATGGGAGCCCGCCTCGACCCGCGAGATCATCAGCAGCGCGTCGAAGGTGCGGATCATCTGGTCCGCCTCGGCGATCATTCCCTCCAGCACGACGCGCGTGCCCGCTGCATCGACATCGGCGGACAAGGCCGCCTCGGCGCGGTTGCGCAGCCGCGTCAGCGGCGTCTTCAGATCATGGGCGATATTGTCCGAGACCTGCCGCAGCCCTTCCTGCAGGAGCGCGACGCGGGCCAGCAGCGTGTTGAGATTGTCCGACAGCCGGTCGAATTCGTCGCCGGTGCCGGTCACCGGCAGCCGCTCGGTCAGGTCGCCGGCGAGGATGCGCGCGCTGGCACCCGACATGCGGTCCAGGCGCTGCAGCGCCTGCCGCCCGACGAGGAACCAGGCGAACAGCGCCGCCCCGCCCATCAGGGCAAAGGCCAGGATCAGCGCACTGCGCACGATCTGGCGGAAGCGCTCCTGCTCGGTCTGGTCGCGGCCGACCAGGACGCGCATGCCATTGGGCATGCGGACGACCTGGGCGATCGCCAGATGATAGCGGTCGCCAGGATCGTCGGCGAACCGTTCGTAGCCGAAGGGCTGTTCGGTGAAGCCGCCCTCGTCGAGAACCCCAGCCTGCAGGCTTTCCACGTTGCCGGCGAGTATCCGCCCCGTGGCGTCGGTGACGAGATAGAGCGAGGCGCCCGGCTGCCGCGCACGGCGGTCGATGGTGCGCACCAGCCCGGCGATTCCCGCGGCGTCGTAGATCTGCGCGATCTCGCCGATTTCCTCGTTGATCGCCGCCCGGCTCTGGTTCTGCAGGATGCTCGACGCGGTGGCGGTGACGTAGAAGACCAGAATCACCGCGGCGATCGAGAAGAGCAGGAAATACACCGCCGACAATCGGACGGCGGTCATGCGCATCAGGGCCTTCAACCGCTCCATGGCGGCTTACGCGTCGCTGCGCATGATGTAGCCCGAGCCCCGCACGGTATGGAGCAGCGGCGTGTCGAAGTCGCGCTCGATCTTGGAGCGCAGGCGCGAGATATGCACGTCGATGACGTTGGTCTGGGGGTCGAAGTGATAGTCCCAGACGTTCTCCAGCAGCATCGTGCGGGTCACGACCTGGTTGGCGTGCTTCATCAGATATTCCAGCAACCGGAATTCGCGCGGCTGCAGGACGATCGTCTTGCCATTGCGCCGCACCTCGTGGGACAGGCGGTCGAGTTCCAGGTCGCCCACCTTGTAGGCGGTCTCGACGTCCTTGCCGCCGCGCCGCCGCCCCAGCACCTCAATCCGCGCCAGCAGCTCCGAGATCGCGAAGGGCTTGGCCAGATAGTCGTCGCCGCCGGCCCGCAGCCCGGTGACGCGGTCGTCCACCTGCCCCAGCGCCGACAGGATCAGCGCCGGCGTCTCGTTGCCCTTTTCGCGCAGGCCGGAAATGATCGACAGCCCGTCGCGCCGCGGCAGCATGCGGTCGACGATCAGCACGTCGTAGCTGCGGCTGTCGGCCATGTGGAACCCGTCGTCGCCGTCGGCTGCGTGCTCGGCGACATGACCGGCCTCGCGCAGTGCCTTGACCAGGTAGGCCGCAGCTTCGCTGTCGTCTTCGATGATCAGGATGCGCATGGGGTTCGACGACGTCGCAGGGCTCGGGGAGAGGGACATGGCGATTTCTTCTATGTGAACCAGTCGGCGCAAAAGAAAAGCGGCGGGACCGGACGTGCCGGACGAAAGCCGGGCGCGTCGGTCAGCCGCCGCCGATGAGAGTGGCGGGGGCGAAAGGCCCCGCCGTCAGGTTGTGATCAGCTCTTGGCGATCGGCAGTGCGACGAAGCGGTTTTGGCCTTCGGTCTCAAGCTGGAACAGCGCTGCCTTGCGGCCGGACTCGGCCGCCGCATCGATGGCCGCCTGCACGTCCTTCTGGGACTCGACCGTCTTGCCGTTCACCGCAATGATGACGTCGCCTGCCTTGATGCCCTTCTCGGAGGCCGAGGAATCGGGCGTCACGTCGGTGACCACGACACCCTCGCCATCCTCGGACGGGGTCAGGGTCAGGCCGTAGCCCGAAAGCGATGACGGATCGACCGGAACGCTGGAGCCGCGGGCCGAGGCAGCTTCGTCGAGGTTGGACAGATTGCCCAGTTCGACCGAGATGTCCTGCGACTCGTTATCCCGCCAGACGGTGACCTCGACCGTGGTGTCCGGACGATAATTGCCGATCATGCGGGCGAGTTCGCGCGGGCCCTCGACTTCCGTGCCGTTCACCGCTGTGATCACGTCGCCGGTCTTGATGCCGGCCTTGGTCGCCGGCGTGTCGGTGTCCGGCAGGGTGACGATCGCGCCCTGCTCCTTGTCCAGGCCGACCGCCTCGGCGATGTCGTCGGTCACCGGCGCGATCTGCACGCCCAGCCAGCCACGCTCGACATTGCCATCCTCGCGCAGCGACTGGATCACGTCCTTTGCCACCGAGGCCGGGATCGCGAAGGCGATGCCGACATTGCCGCCCGACGGGGAGAAGATCGCCGTGTTGACGCCGATCACCCTGCCGTTGAGGTCGAAGGCCGGACCGCCGGAATTGCCGCGGTTCACCGCGGCGTCGATCTGCAGGAAGTCGTCATAGGGGCCGGCGCCAATGTCACGGCCGCGCGCCGAGACGATGCCCGCCGTCACCGAGCCGCCGAGGCCGAACGGATTGCCGACCGCCACGACCCATTCGCCGATGCGCACGGCGTCATCGTCGCCGAACTCGACATAGGTGAACGTGGTGTCGTCCTCGTCGACCTTGAGCAGCGCGAGGTCGGTGCGCGGATCGGTGCCGATCAGCTCGGCGTCGTATTCCGTGCCGTCATCCATGACGACCGTGTACTCGCTGCCGCCCTCGACCACGTGGTTGTTGGTTACAACAAACCCGTCGTCGGAGATGAAGAAGCCCGAGCCCTGGCCCATGCGGCTCCGCGGCTCGCTGTCCGGGCGCATTCCGTTCGGCATGCCGTCGCGGCCGGGCACGTCGAAGAAGCGGCGGAGCGGATGGTCTTCCGGCAGGCTCTCGAAGGGGCTGGCCATACCGCGACCATTCGACATGGCCGGCATCACTTCCTGGGTCACGCGGACCGAGACGACGGCCGGGGAGACCTTCTCCACCACGTCGGCGAACCCGAAATTCTGCACCGGTGCGTCGACCTTCACCGGCTCGGCGAACACCGGCACCGTGTTGCCGACGACGCCGGTCAGCGCGACGCTGGCCACGCCTGCGGCCAGGACGCCGGCGATCAGGCCGCTGCGCTTCGTCTTGTTTGCATCGTTCCGCATTGGAAACCCTCTTCGATTGGTCTTCGATCCCTATGACGCCGGACCGAATCCGGCGCCATCGATACGAGCCAATCTAGGGGTCGCCAGATTACGGGACCTTTTCTGGCGCGTGACATCTTCGTAAGGTTCGAAGATCGCACCGGCGCGCGATCAGTCGCGGGCGCGCACCACGTCGGCGATCGCCGCTTCCTCTTCCGGCGAAAGCGCCGTCGGGGTCGTGGCCTTGCGCCGGCCGCGCACGGTGACGATCGCAAATCCCACCCCGGCCAGCAGCACCACGATCGGCGTTCCCCACAGCGCCAGCGTCGCCCAGTCGAAGCGCGGCTTCAGCAGCACGAACTCGCCGTAGCGCGAGACCAGATAGTTGATGACCTCGTCGTTGGTGTCGCCGGCGACCAGGCGCTCGCGCACCAGAAGCCGCAGATCCTTGGCGAGATCGGCGTCGGAATCGTCGATCGACTGGTTCTGGCAGACCAGGCAGCGCAGCCCCGCCGACAGGTCGCGCGCGCGCGATTCCAGCGCCGGATCGCTCAGCACCTCGTCGGGCGTGACCGCCAGGACCGGACCAGTCGCGGGGCCCCCAGCCATGACGAGGACGGCCAGGGCCAGGCTCGCGGCAAGAGACCGCCAGCCCCTCATGCCCCGGCTCCCGCACCCGAGGCCAGGCGCTTGCGGCTGCGGGCCGGTGCGCCGACGCGCAGGCGCCGGTCGAACAGCGAGACCGTGCCGCCGGCCGCCATGAAGATCGTGCCGATCCAGATCAGCGTGATCAGCGGCTTGTACCAGATGCGCACCACGATCGAACTGCCGTCCGGCGACGGGTCGCCAAGCGATATGTAGAGCTGCGAGAACCAGCGCGTATGGATGCCGGCCTCCGTCGTCGGCATCTGCCGCGCCGGATAGAACCGCTTGGAGCTTTCCATCGTGCCGGCATCGAGGCCGTCGCGGCGCAGGGTGAAGGTGCCCACCTGCTCCTCGAAATTGGGGCCCTGGCGCTGCTGCACCCCGTCGTAGCGGATCTCGTAGCCGCCGGCCTCAGCCGTCTGCCCGGCCCGCATCGTCGTCACCGTCTCGGTCTCGAAGGCCGAGGCCGTGATCACGCCCAGCACAGTGACGCCGAGCCCGAAATGGGCGAGCACCGTGCCGAAGGCCGACCGCGGCAGGCCGCGCAGCCGCGAAAGGCCGGTGCGCCAGCCGACCTTGGCGAAATTCGCCCGCACGAAGAGATCGGTCAGGCTGCCGGCCATCAGCCACACCGCCAGGCCGAAGCCCAGGGCCGCCAGGATGCGCGTGCCCGAGGTCAGCGCCACGGCCACCAGGATGGTCAGCATTGCCGCGCCGATGGCGAAATACAGCCGCTGGGCCGCCGCCAGCAGGTCGCCGCGCTTCCACGCCAGCAGCGGGCCGAAGGGCACGGCGAACAGCAGCGGCACCATCAGCGGGCCGAAGGTCAGGTTGAAGAACGGCTCGCCGACCGAGATCTTGGCGCCGCCCACCACTTCCAGCAGCAGCGGATAGAGCGTGCCCACCAGCACCGTCGCGGCCGCCGTGGTCAGGAAGAGATTGTTGACGACCAGCGCCCCCTCGCGGCTGATCGGAGCGAACAGGCCACCTGCCTCCAGCGACGAGGCCCGCAGCGCGAACAGCGCCAGCGACCCGCCGATGAACAGGCAGAGGATGGCCAGGATGAAGACGCCGCGCTCCGGGTCGACGGCGAAAGCGTGCACCGACGTCAGGACGCCGGAGCGCACCAGGAACGTGCCCAGCAGCGACAGCGAGAAGGTCAGGATCGCCAGAAGGATCGTCCAGATCTTCAGCGCCGATCGCTTCTCCATGACCAGCGCCGAATGCAAGAGCGCGGTGCCCGACAGCCAGGGCATGAAGGAGGCGTTCTCCACCGGGTCCCAGAACCACCAGCCGCCCCAGCCGAGCTCGTAATAGGCCCAGTAGGAGCCCATCGCGATGCCGGCGGTCAGGAACACCCAGGCCACCAGCGTCCACGGCCGCACCCAGCGCGCCCAGGCGGCGTCGATCCGCCCGTCGATGAGGGCGGCAACGGCGAAGGAAAAGGAGATCGAGAAGCCGACATAGCCGAGATAGAGCAGCGGCGGATGGATCGCGAGGCCGATGTCCTGCAGGATCGGATTGAGGTCCTGCCCCTCCATCGGCGCCGGGATCACCCGGGTGAACGGGTTCGACGTGATCAGGATGAACAAGAGGAAGCAGACCGTGATCCAGGCCTGCACCGACAGGACGTTGGCCTTGAGGCTGGCCGGAAGGTCGCGGCCGAACAGGGCGACCAGCGCGCTGAAGAGGCTGAGGATCAGCACCCACAGCAGCATCGAGCCCTCGTGGTTCCCCCACACGCCGGTGACCTTGTAGAGCATCGGCTTTTGCGAATGGGAGTTCTCGAAGACGTTGAGAACCGAGAAGTCCGAGGTGACATAGGCCGCCGTCAGCGCCGAGAAGGCGATCATCAGCAGGACGAAGCCGCCGGTCGCGGCGATGGGGCCGGTCTCCATCAGGCGGGCGTCGCCGGTGCGCGCGCCGATCGCCGGCAGCACCGACTGCACCATCGCCAGAGCCAGCGACAGGATCAGCGCGTAATGGCCGATTTCGACGATCACGAGCCGGCCTCCGGAGTCGCCGTCATGGACACGGGCGTCGTGTCGCCGCCGACCATGCCCTTGCCGTCTTCCCACAGGCCGCGGGCCTTGAGGTCGTCGACGACCTCCTTCGGCATGTAGTTCTCGTCATGCTTGGCCAGCACGGTGTCGGCCATGAAGATCCGGTCCGGACCCAGCGTCCCTTCGGTGACCACGCCCTGTCCTTCGCGGAAGAGGTCGGGCAGCAGGCCCGTATAGGCGACCTCGACGCTCTGCAGCGTGTCCGTGACCTTGAAGCTGACATGCTGCGAGCCGTCGCGCACGACCGAGCCGGCCTCCACGAGGCCGCCGAGCCGGATGCGCTGGCTGGCCGCCGGCGCCTTGGCGACGATGTCGCTGGGCGAGTGGAAATAGGCCACGCTGTCGGACAGCGCCGTCAGGACGAGGGCCGCCGCGCCGCCGATGACGACGAGGATCGTGGCGATCGAGGCGAGGCGTTTGTTCTTGCGGGTCATTGTGTCTGCGTCTTTCCCTCGGCGGTCAGCCCAAGCTCGTCGCCGAAAGCGGCGATTTCCCGGCCGGCGGCGGATTCGGGGGCGAAGGTTTGGGTCGCCGTACGATAGGCCGCTCCCGCGGCGTCCGCGTCACCCAGAACCGTATAGGATCGGATCAGCCGCTTCCATCCTTCCACATCGTCGGGGTTGCTTTCCAGCCGGCTCGCAAGCTGCGACACCATGCCCTCGATCATCGCCCGGCGATCGTCCGCCGCCATCTCGGCGGCCGCGGCGATATCGGCCCCGTCCGGACCCTGGGCCGGCGCCGTCTGCGCCAGGGGCGCCGTGCCGGCGGCCGGCGCCGCGTCTCCGCGCGCATCGGCGATCGCCGCATTGGCGATTTCAAGCCAGGGCGCGTCGGGCGGGCTCATCTCCACCAGCCGAGTCCAGGCGGTCGCGGCCTCGTCCCGGCGCCCTTCCTGCGACAGGTTCAGGGCGAGGAAGAACCGCGCCGGCAGATGATCGGGATTCTGCGCCAGGGCGCGCTCGAACGCCGCCGCCGCCTCGTCCGTCACGTCGCCCCCGGCGATCTGGGTCAGCGCCTCGCCAAGCCCGCTTTCGCGCGCGGCCGAGGCTCCGTTCAGGCGAATGGCATTGCGGAAGGCTGTCGCCGCGTCCTCGGTGCGGCCGATCCGCAGATAGATCGGCGCCAAGACGTCCCAGCCGCGACCGTCCTCGGGCTCGGCGCGCAGCCGCTCCTCGGCGCCGGCGATCAGGGTCTGGATGTCGCCGGGTGCGCTCGCCGGGGCGCGCCGCTCGGCCAGCGGCAGGTCGGGACGCCCGCCCCCGCCGAATTCGGCATACAGCGCGACCGATACGAGCGGCACCAGGATCGCCACCGCCGCCATGGTGGCCAGCATCATCGGCCGTTTCCAGGGCGCGGCACCCGCCTCGCCCTGGGCCTTGCCGCGATCGGCCGCCCGCAGCAGGCGCCGGCCGATCTCGGCCCGCGCCGTTTCGGCCTCCGCCGGCGCCATGGCGCCGCGCGCCACGTCGGCGTCGAGTTCGCGCAGCTGCGCCGCATAGACTTCGACGTCGTGCTCGGCCCGGCTGGCGAGGTGGACGGGCCTGGACCGCAGCAGCGGCCACAGGGCGAGAAGCGTGACGGCAGCCGTCATGACGGCTGCGATAAACCAGAAGATCATGCCATCCTTATACAAACGGCGGCTGCGAAACGAAACGCGGCCCAAGGTCTCGCCGGCGCCCGCTTCGAACGTCGGCCTGCGGCTCGTGTCAGGCCCCGGCCGCTCGGTTCAACGACGGCCACGCGGGCAGACATCATACGACCGGCTTCCACAAGCCATCGGCTGTCCGGCAGGCGGTGCCGACAGCCTTGATCGCCGGCGACTCGCCCTGGAACACATGTGAATAGCCGCGGCAGTCCTGCGAGCCGACGCGGTAGAGTTGGGTCGGCACGACCTCGCCGCTGTAGCCATCGGCCTTCCACGCTACCGGCTGCCCGGCCATGGCGAAGTTCAGCGCCTGGAATTCCGCCTCCAGCGCCCGCGCGCGCGCATCGTCCGGCAGCGTCCGGCCCACCGGGTCCTGCCCGATCAGACCGCCTTCCATGGCGGCCACGCCGGCGGTCGGCGGCAACAGCGTGCCGCCCCCCAGCCCCGCACTCAGGCAGCCCGATACGGGCAGCGCCAGAACGGGAATCAGGAGCTTCAAGACAATGCGCATATGATCCATCCGAATACCGCAGGCCCGCCGCAAGACTGCGCCAGGGAAGCCCGCCGGAGATCATGGGTCTTGGCCGGCATGTCAAGCGTCGATCCCGCCCAGGGCGCGGGGAAGCGTCACCGTCGCCTTCAGCCCGCCCAGGTCCGAACGGCCGAGATCGAGCGCGCCGCGATATTCGCGCACCATGTCCAGGACGATGGAAAGGCCGAGCCCGCTGCCCGGCGTCGCCTCGTCGAGGCGGGTGCCGCGCTTCTTGGCCTCGACGATCTCCTGGGCGGTCAGCCCCGGCCCGTCATCCTCAATGATCATGCAGAAGCGGTCGACGCCCAGCGGCTCGACCGAGACGCGAATGCGGGCCTTGGCCCACTTGCCGGCATTGTCGAAGAGATTGCCGGCGATCTCCTCCAGGTCCTGCCGCTCGCCGGCAAATACCAGATTTGCCGCATCGTCCGGATCGAATGCCAGGTCGATGCCCGGATTCAGCTTGGCGACCACCCGCACCAGTCGCTCCAGGGTCGGGGCGACCGGCGTGCGGAACACGCCGCCCTCGCTCTGGGCTGCGACCCGTGCCCTATCGAGATAGTGCTGCACCTGCCTGCGCATGCGTTCGGCCTGGTCGCCGATCACCCGGCCGCGTTCGCTGCCCATCCCGCCCGCCTCATTGACGAGAACGGCGATCGGCGTCTTCAGCGAATGCGCCAGATTGCCCACCTGCGTGCGCGAGCGTTCGACGATGCGGCGATTGTTGTCGATCAGTGCGTTCATCTCGACGGCCAGCGGCTCGAGCTCGATCGGGAATCGCCCCTCCAGCCGCTCGGCCCGGCCCGTCCGCACGTCGCTCAGCGCCCGGCGCACCGCGCGCAGCGGCCCCAGGCCGAACAGGATGGCGAGACCATTGACCAGCACCGTCCCGACGCCGACGGCGCCCAGGTACAGCGTGAGCGTGCGGTCGAACTGGTCGATCTCCGCGGCCACCACGCTGGCATTGCCCATCACCCGGAAGCGCGCCGCGTGATTCTCGCTGTCGAGCACGACTTCGGTCTCGATCACACGCAAGAGTTCCCCGTCGAGCCCGCCCGCATCGTAGCTGCGCCGGTAGGCCGCGTCGAAGGGCACCTCGGCAGTGGCGGCCGGCGGAACCGCCAGGATTCCCAGCGAGCCGGAACTCAGGCGTCCCTGCGTATTGGCGCTGGCCGGCACGACTTCCCAGTACCAGCCTGACAGCGGCTGCAGGTAGCGCAGGTCGCCGAGGTCGGGCGAGCCGGACAGATAGCCGGAATCGCTGACGCTGACGCTGTTGACGAGATTGTAGAGTTGCGCCGTCAGGAGGTCCTCGAAGCCCTTGCGCGCCGTGCCCTCGTAGAGCGTCGAGATCAATCCGCCGGCCACCGCGAAGGCGACGATCGCCCAGAGGCTGGAAAGGACGATGACCCGTGCGGTGAGGGATCTAACCGCCGGAGCCGCCATCATGCATCCTGTAGCCCTGCCCGCGGACGGTTTCGATCAGCTCGGCGCCGCCGAGCTTCTTGCGCAACCGTCCCACGAAGACCTCGATCGTGTTGGAATCGCGGTCGAAATCCTGGTCGTAGAGATGTTCGATCAGCTCGGTGCGCGAGACGATCTGGTCCTGGTGGTGCATCAGATAGTCGAGCAGGCGATATTCGTGCGAGGTCAGCTTCAGCGCCGTGCCGTCGAGCGTCACCCGCGCCGCGCGGGTATTCAGCCGCAGCGGGCCGCAATGGATCTCCGAGGAGGCATGGCCCGCGGCCCGGCGGATCAGGGCGCGCAGGCGTGCCAGCACCTCCTCCACATGGAACGGCTTGGTGACGTAGTCGTCGGCCCCTGCGTCGATGCCGGCGACCTTGTCGCTCCATCGGTCCCGCGCCGTCAGGATCAGCACCGGCATCGTGCGGCCGTCGCGCCGCCAGCGCTCCAGGACGCTGATGCCGTCCATCACCGGCAGGCCGACATCCAGCACCACCGCATCATAGGGTTCGGTATCGCCGAGAAAATGCCCCTCCTCGCCGTCCATCGCCTTGTCGACCACGTAGCCGGCGCCATTCAGCGCCTCCACCAGCTGGCGATTCAGCGTCTGGTCGTCCTCCACGACGAGTATCCGCATGCGGGTCGTCCCCTCTCTGCACTGTACAGGCCCCGTGCGAGCCCGACGTCGGCCTGCGTCGGCCGGACGCAGCGCCACTTAATATCACGGACGGATCGTCACCGTCGTCTTGCGCGGCCGGCCACCGTCCGTTCCCGGCACCAGCACCGTCACCACGCAGACCGTCTGGCCATTCTCGGTGCGCGTCGACACCGACAGCACGTCGCCGCCGGTCTGGGCCGCGGCCTTGGCACCGGCGCCCGAGCAATCGGCCTGGGCCAGGTGGATGAGGCCCTCCGCGACCGGCGCGGCCCGCCGGACCTCCTGCGACCGGTCACCCGGCCCGTCCCGCGCGACGACCGGCCCACCAGCAAAGGTAAGGGCAGCAAGGGAGACGAGGATGATGGTACCAATTCGGGTCATGGATTGCCCAGCTAGACAAAGACGCCACCGGCGATGGACATGGCAGCCGGCCCCTTCCTAGCAAGGTCTGGCTGAACCGCCCATGAATGATCCGATGCAAGACGCTGATTTTGTCACCGTCTTCGTTCCCAAAGACACGCCGCCATGCGCCCGTCGGGACGCATGGCGGTCCTGACAGATCCGCTTTGCTTAGCGCAAGGTCTTCTGCGCGGCCAGCCGGACGAGGATCGCGATCACCGCGCCGATCGCGGCGGCGCCGTTGGTCAGCGATAGGATCAGCGTCTCGCTGGTCCCCTCGTCGATCTCCACCCCCGCTCGTGTCGGCGACGATCGCGACATTTCATAGTCTCGTCCGGCTCCATCGTCTCACCTCGTCAGCGTCGCGCCAGGGCGGTCGGGAAAGCGGTGCATCAGCGCGGCCAGCGCCGCGCGCTTCGGTGGTTCGCCGGCAGCTGCACCGAAGGACGCGAGGGCGGCGGCCAGTTAGCGCGGCTGTCGCCGCCCAGAAGGCGCGCGGCGACAGCCGCAGCAGGCCGAGCCCCGCCTGCATCGCTTCGGTCCAGGGAAAGGCCGTGCCGGGCGCCGGGCGATCCGGCACGGCGCTCAAGGGTTTGGCGGCAGCGGCTCCGTGTCGCGGTCCGGCGCGCCAAAGGCCGCCGCCAGAAGCGCCGCGGCCACCGCCGCCGCGCCAGCCGCCCCGCCCTCGATCCGCATCGCCGCCACCTCGGCCTGGCTGGCGTCGCTGCCGCCGCCACGCAGGCCCGCGGCCAGGATCCGCGACAGGTCGCGGGCCGACAGCCGTCCGCTGCCGAAGCGTTCCACGAGCCCGGCCAGGCTGTCCGCGGCGAAGGCGTCTTCCAGTTCGGCCAGCGCCCCAGCGTCAGGCAGAGCGTGCGCTCCCGGCCGTCGATGACCGCCGGCACCTCGCCGCGATGGCGATTGACGGCCACCGTCAGACCGCCGCGAAGATTAGCGCGCCGGCCGATTCCAGCGTCGCCTCGAAGGTGATCTCGCCGTCGTGCTCCCCGGCATATTCCAGCGCGGTCAGCTGGAACGGCCCGGTGATGGTGCCGAATTCCGGGATCGCCACTTGGAAGGGCACGATCTCGCCGCCGAAGAACACCTGCCGGAGGCTGGCGTCCGAGGCAGCATCCTTGAAGATCCCCGATCCCGACAGCGAGGCCCGCTGCACGCCGGCGCCGCCCAGCAGTTCCCGCCAGCGCCCGGCGCTCTCGGCATCGGTGATCTCCACCGTCTCGGCGTTGAAGGCGATCCGCCGGGTTCGCAGCCCCGCCACGGTGACGAAGCTGCCGTCGCGGTTCTCGTCCATCTTCAGGAGAAGGTCCTTGCCTCTCTGCGCAACCATTGGCGTCGTCCTTTCCGCCCGGATGCCGGATGCACCGGCCAAAGAAAAAGGCGGCCCGTCAGGACCGCCCTTGGCGATGTCTTATTGGTGCCGGCGCGCGCGGCGCCGAAAGCCGTCAGGCCATGGGTTCGGTCACGGCCCGGAACCGCAGGATGCCGTGATAGGTCGCCGAATCCGGCTCCTGCCGCGCCTCGGCGAACTGCAGCTGCAAATTGACCAGATGGTGGCCTTCCATGGGCAGATGCGCGTCATTCAGCCGCCCGGCCACCTTGTCCATGATCTCGTAGGTCTCGGCCTTGCCGCCGCCCTTGGCCCAGACATGCAGCGTCAGGATGTGCTCGGAGCCATCCTCGGTACCGGTGGACCAGTCGACTACCGCCGACCGCCCCAGCGTCAGATAGGGAAAGCTCGCATGGTCCGGCCGCCGGTCGAATACCTTCGGCCCGCCCAGCAGCGAGGTCAGCGAAGGGTCGGACGTCAGCGTCTGGAAGATCGTCGTCTGGAGTTCGGCACTGGGATGCGGCATCTCACCCTCCGGGCTCACGGGATCCTACAGTTCGATATATGGCGTGCGTTCGCTACCGCCAGCGGTTGTGACCCCGTATTTCGCTCTTCGCGCACACGTGATCGCAGCACCCCGCCGGATCAGCCCGCCGAGTGCGTCGGTCCAGCTTACCGTGTGTCGTCGCCCTCGCCCCGATCGAGACGCTCGTCCCAGCCGACATGCAGCGGAATGCGCGAGGTCGACGGCCAGTGACCGCCCTGCACCGCAGAGGGCCGACGGCGCCGCGCATGCGCGGCGCGCACCAGCCGTTCGAGCGGCAGGCGGCTGCGCAGCCGCCGGCCGCTCGAACGGCTGGTGCGCGCCGCGCCTGCGCGGCGCGCCCCCGCCGTGGGCGCGGCCGGGGGCCGCGCCGCCGCCGGATCTGCACCGAGACGCGCATCAGGCCTCCTCCTCGCAGCGGCATATCTGGAAGCGCATCATCTCGTCCGGATCGTGCACGGAGCGGATGACGAGGCGCCGCCCTGCAAGGCTGAAGGCGCGCCCGCGCTGCACGTCCGCGCTCCAGCGGCAGATCACCCGGTGGGTTATCGTCGCCTCCTGCCGGTCGAAGCGCTCCCGGGCCGTCACAGAGACCGGCTCCACATGCACCGACAATTCCCGTACTTCGTTCCACACCGTCGCGGCACCGCCGGCCCCATCCGGCACCGGCGCGGGCACCTGCAGCACGGCCCGCTTGCGCAGCAGCCCGGGATCGAGGAACAGCGGCGCCATCAGATCCGCACCCGGCGATAGGGCGCGATCAGCGACCGCGCCAGGTCGGCAGCACCGCCGGCTGCTGCCCCGGATCGACCGCCGCCCGCGTCTCGTAGGACGCCGCCACGATCACCAGCAGCCCGGTCAGCAGTGCCTGCGGCACCGTGCCGGCCGCAAAGCCGACCTCGAACTCCACCTCGACACCATTGACCGCGGCCGCCCGCACCGCGGGCGAGACCCGGATCGCCTCCACGCCCAGCGCCCGCTCGACGATCGCGTCGGCCGCGTCGAACATCACCGGCACGCCGCCTAGGCGTAGGCGGTCACCACGGTGATCGGGCCCAACGGCCGGCGCGCGATCTCCACCGGCCGTCGGCCGGCACCGGATCGAGCGCCAGGCGGAAGGCACGCTGCACCAGCACCAGCCCGGTCAGCGCCTCGATCGTCTCGCGGGCCGCCCGGATCAGCCCGCCGATCAGGCCATCCTCGTCGTCGCGGTCGATCCGCGCCCAGGCCTTGGCCTCGGCCTCGGCCTCGGCCACGCTCGCCGGTTCCCCGGCATCGCCGAGCCCGAGATCGATGATCGTCATGGTTTCCCTCCGCCAAGGCGAAACGGCCGGGCGCTTGCCCGGCCGTGATCCGTCCCGTCACAGCCCGCTGGTCAGGCGGCGAAGTCGAGGAATTTGGCGGCGTCGAAGTCCTGGATGCCGCCGCCCACCCGCTTGGTGGCGTAGAACAGGACGTAGGGCTTGGCCGAATAGGGATCGCGCAGCACCCGCACGCCCTACCGGTCGACCACGAGGTAGAAGCGCGCGTAATCGCCGAAGGCGATCGCCTTGGCATCGGTCGCGATGTCCGGCATGTCCTCAGCCTCCACCGTCGGAAAGCCCATTACCGTCGCGCGCGCACCCGCCCCGGCCGGCGGCTGCCACAGATAATTGCCGTCGCCGTCCTTCAGCTTGCACGCTCGCCTGCGTCCTGCGGTTCATCACGAAGCTGGCGTTCTGCCGATAGCCCGCCTTCAGCGCATAGACCAGGTCGAGGAGGCTGTCGGCTGCCTCGCCGGGCGCAAAGCCGCCGTCGGCGCCGGTGCCTACAGTGCCCACCGAGCCCCAGGACCAGGCGCTCTCGTCCACCGTGGGATAGGTCATGAAGCCCTTCGGCTTGGCAATGCCGTCGCCATTGACGAAGGCGGCGCCCTCCTGCGCGGCGAAGGCCTGCTCGACCTCGTCGCCGATCCAGCGGTCGATATCGACGGCCGCGTCGTCGAGCAGCGCGTTGGTCGCGGCCGGCATGGCGTAGAGTTCCATCGTCGGGAAGGCGAGTTTGGCAAGCTGCGGCGCATTGGTCTGCGGCCGCGCATCGGTCTCGCCCACCCAGCCGGTCTGGGCGCCGTCGATGGCGAAGGGCTTCTTCAAGATCGCAGGGGATACGGTGCGCACCGTCGCGATCGCGCGGATCGGCGAGATCGCCGCCAGCCGCCGGCCGATCTCCGTTTCGGTCTCGTCCGGCACCAGGAAGCCGCCATCGGCGCCCGTCAGGCTCGACATCGCCTTCGCCTCGAGCCGGCGCAGGCCCTGCTCGTCGCCGCCGCGCACATAGCGCTCGAAGGCGCTTCTGTGCTCGCTCGGCCCGGCGGCGGGCCGGCGGTCGCCCAGGGCCGGCCGGGCCTCCTTCAGGAGCAGCCGCTCCACCCGCCGCTCCTGCTCGTCGAGGGTCTTCGAGATCCGGTCGACCTTCTCCTCGGTCAGGACGTCGGCGCTCATGCGCGTCTCGATCTCGCTCAGGCGTTCGTCATTGGCCTCGCGAAAGCTCTCGAACGCCTGCATGAACTCCTGGAAGGCCGCTGCGGCCTCCGGCGCAGGCGCCTTGGTTTCGAGGGACGGTTGAAAATGGTCGCTCATGCGTCGTTCTCCGTTGGTCTGCTCGAGGGATCGATGGTCAGGCGGTGGCCGGACGCCGGTGGCGCAACAGGGCGCCGCGGTCGGCTGCGGCATGCGCGGCCGGGTTGGCGCGCCCGGCTCGATGATGTCGCCGGCCAGGTCCGTGTCGCCGAAGATCGCCGCATAGCCGCGGATCAGCCCGTCTTCGCGGGGCGCCAGCCGGGCGGCCACCGCGCCGCTCATCGCTTGCTCCACGGCCGCGCCCCGCCGCCGCGAAACAGGCCGTCGGCAAAGCGCGACAGCACGCCGAGCGCCCACCAGGCAGACAGGCTCGCCGACGCCGATCCCATCAGCGCCAGTTCCAGCGCGCTCAACGTCTGGTCGAGATCGAGATGGTCGGCCAGCATCAGCCCGGCCGGCGGGCCGAACACCACGCCGGTCACCATCCCGATGAGAAAGCGCGACGCCGCCTCGCGCCGGCCGCGCGGCAGCAGATAGGCGACCGAGATCGCCGACCCGGCCACCGCGCCGAGGATGAGCGCCAGAACGGATACGGGTTCGACGTTCATCGGGCACCTCCACGGCGTGTGCGCACCGGCCCGCTCCCGCGGACCCGTGTCATGTCGTTCGAATGCAGGAAGGCGCACGCCGGCGATCACCGGACCACGTTCCGGCATCGCTCGGCGCCGCCGCTGCAGCGCGAAAACGCAGGTGGCGGGCAGCACGGGATCGCTGGGCGGCACGCGAGCGCCGATGGGCGGGGCGACAGCATCTGCCCGAAAACCGGACGCGATGACCGGACCGCCCGATGCGCGGATTCAATGGGTCAAAGTCTGCCTTGTGCCCCTGTCAGACGCTCTATCCGATCCACCAGAGCAAGGCGCCCCAGAACACGAGGCACAGGAGCAGGAGGATCAGCCCGGCTCTGGCACAGCCGATGGCTCCATCGTCGTCGTCCACCGTCGTCTCCTCTCGCGGTCGTCGCACAGGGACACTGCAACGGCGAAGCGGCGCGAGAAGGATGCCGGGATGGTGTCCCCGGTCATTCCTCTCCCGGTGGTTAGGAGGGCGTTAACGCAATGTGACGGATTCGTGGGATCGCGCCCCACGCTCACCCCTCGGCGCCCTACCCCACCGCCTCGCGCTTTTCCGACCGGGACAGGAAGTCCGCCGCGCCGACGCGCGCCCACAGCGCCTCGCGCTCGGCGCTCAGCCCCTCCACCCGGTCGAGATCCTGCGCCAGCCGTAGCCCAGGGGCGGCGAAGTGGCCGCCCAGCCACGCGCCGAGCGCCCCGGCCAGGCGGCTCGCCAGCGGCAGCACCGTCAGGCGGAAGAAGGCGCGGTTGGCCTCGGCATAATTGGCATAGGTCAGGTCGCCCGGGATCCCGAGCAGCATCGGCGGCACGCCGAAGGCCAGCGCGATGTCCCGCGCCGCGCCGTTGCGCGCCTCGATGAAATCCATGTCCTTCGGCGACAGCGCCATCGCCTTCCAGTCGAGCCCGCCTTCCAGCAGCATCGGCCGCCCGGCCCAGCGCTACGCCGCATTGTGCAGGTCGAGCGCCGTCTACGCCGCGGCCAGCGGCGAATAGCCGGCCGTCTCGGCCAGCGGATGAAACAGCCGCACGTGCAAAAGCGTCGCCGGCCGCTCGCCGATCCCCTCGGCGGCAATCCGGCGCACGGCGTGCCCGGCCCGGTAGTCATAGGCCTCCGGCCAGTCGTCGCCGGCCTCCACGATACGCACCCGGTCGGGCCTCAGCGCGTGCAGCGCCCGGATCTCGCCGTCGATGCCGCTCGCCTCCAGATAGGCGTTGCCCGACAGCAGCAGATTCCCGCACAGGGTCTCCACCAGGCTCTGCCCGTCGCTGGCCGGGTTCGGCCGGCGCAAGAGGTCGAGGATCGGGTGCGCCGCCACCTCGCGGTTGCCCTCTTAGAGCAGCATCGGGATCGCCGCCGCGGTCTCGGAAATCAGCCGGACCGAGCGATAGACCACCGGGTTCTGCATGAAGCCGGCCCGCGCCAGCCCATCGTAGCTGCGCTCGCTCCACTCGCCCGGACCGCCGCCGGAAAACACCAGTGCGCCACCCGCATACCCGACGTCCTTGCGCTCTCCCGGGGCCGCCGGACGTGCATCGCCGTCCGCGCCACCGAACCAGCCGGCGATCACAGCTTTCAAGCTCATGATGGTCTCCGAAGCGTCGTTCACGACCGACCAGGCGCAACGTGCGCCATGCAAGAAACCCCGCCGAAGCGAGGTCAGGGAAGGATCTCGATGGATTGTCTGCTGTCAGCCCGCCATGGATGCCAGGATGTCCTGTGTCGGCAGGATCAGCTTCAACGGGCTGATCTTGGTCGGCTCGGTCCGCCGCCTTGCCCGCCGCGATGATGCCGCAGGCCTCCGAGCGCGCCGTCGCCGTCGCCGGCGGATCCACCGCCACGAACACCCGGCGCAGTTCCGGCGCCACCCGCACCCGCGCCGCGTCGATCGCCGCCACGTCGAACAGCGCGTCCTCGCGCGCCTCCAGCATCAGCCCTTCCAGCTCCTGCCGGCCGAGGCGCGACCCGCCATAGCGCGCCTCCATCGCCGCCAGGAATCCCGGCGCCAGATTTCGTCGCGTTCTCGGCCGTGGGCATGTGCGTCGTCACGGTCCCGGCCTCGGCGATCAGCCGCTTCAGCAGCGGGATCGGCCGCGGCGTCGTGGTGAACAGCGCCCGCGGCCGCGTTCCCAGACGCAGGCCGAATTGCAGATTGCCGAAACACGCCTCGCCATGCACCCATTTGGGGAATTCATCGCCCCAGGCGGCGTCGAACTGGTCGCCGCGCAGCGCCTCGGGATCATCCGACGAGAACAGCTGCGCGATCGCCCCGTTGGGAAACACCAGCCGCCGCCGGCTCACCTCGTAGACCGGCCGCGGCCCCACCGAGGCCGCCACGATGCCGCTCTCTCCCGCGATCATCACCTCGCGCGCATCGCCCAGCGTCTCGGCGATCAGCGCGATGCGTCCGTGCGGGCGCCTGGCGATCGGCCAGGCGCCGGCCGCCATCGCCCGCACCCATTCGGCGCCCGCCCGCGTCTTGCCCGAGCCGCGCCCGCCGATCAGCAGCCATTGCCGCCAGTCGCCCGGCGGCGGCAATGGCGCCGGCCGCGCCAACGACGCCCAGACCGGCGAAGCCCCGGCCAGCACCGGCCCCGGATAGACCTGCGTCAGCGCGTCGAGCTCGCCCCAGAATTCCGTTTCCGTCAGCGGCGCCAACGCCTCGCCGCATCCGCAAATGCTCCGGCCGCGCCGCGCCCGTCATCGGCGCCCGCCTCGCCTGCATAGGCGCCGGTCTGCGCGTCGAACAAGGTCGCCCCGGCCCGCCGCCGCGCATCCAAGCTGCGCAGCCGGGACAGAAATTCCTCCCGCAGCCGGGCGGTCTCGGCCGCGTCCTCGCCGCCGCCCTGCCCGGCCAGGGTTTCCAGCCGCTTGAGTTCCAGAAGCTTCTCCAGCGTGCGCGCCGCCTGGCCGATGCTCTCGACCCGCTCCTTGGCCGACACCCGCCGCACCGCCACTGGCGCGACGTCCACGGCCTTGGCCGGCGCCCGCCGCTTCACCGCGCCCGCCGCCTTGCCGCCCGCCGTCTTCGCGGCACCGGCCGCTCTCGCGGCCCGCGAAACAGGAATATTGTCCGCCAATTCGGCCTGCAGGCATTCGACCTCGTGCCGCAACAGTGCGAGAAGGCGTTCCGACAACAGCTCCGCCATCCGCGCCGGCCTCCCCGCGGACCGCGCCCGCCGCACCGCCCAACAAAAAGGGCGCCGGGGTCACCCCCGCCGCCCGCAAAATCTCGACTGTGCCTGAACCCTACCCGACCACCGTCACGGTGTCAAGGATTATTTTCCTGACTTGAGTGTGGTTGCAACCGAACGCTGATGGCGAGCCATCGAAGGCTTTGCCTCACGCCGCGTCGTCCATCGGGTTCTCGCCCGGCCAGGCCGCCAGATGATCCTCGTAGTCCTCCAGCGCCATGCCGGCTTCGCTGACCGTGCGGCCGCGCACCGAGATGCCGGCCTGGTGCACCGTGTCGGCATCGCCGGAGATCAGGTGGTGCCACCAGTAGAGGTCGCTGCCTTCGGCCACCAGCCGGTAGGCGCAGCTCGGCGGCAGCCAGCCGATCGCGCGCACCGTCGCCACGTCCAGCGACACGCAGTCGGGCACGGTGGCCTGGCGGTTGGCGTAATCGCTGCAGCGGCAGCTGTCCCCGTCGAGGAGCTGGCAACCGACATTGGTCCAGGCGATCTCGCCCGTGTCCCAGTCCTCCAGCTTGTTGAGGCAGCACCGGCCGCAGCCGTCGCACAGGGACTCCCACTCGGCCGGGGTCAGGTCGTCGAGGCTCTTGGCCTGCCAGAAGGGCTTGTTGCCGGAATCACGCATGGTTGAAATGTCTGCACTTCCTCGCGACTTTTTCATGATCTGGACGTATAGGGTACGAGCATTGCGAAACGAAGGGACGTCGCGCCGCAGCCGCTTGCCGGTCGCGGGTGCACAATCTGCCCGAGAGTGAACCATTGACGTTGAACGACACGCCCGAAAAGCCCCGGCGGCGCAGGCAGCCCTCGCGTCTGATCGAAATCGACGCCTGGATCGACTCCAGCCTGTGGCGATCCTCCCATGCCTTCGGGGCGTGGTGGGAGAGCGTCACCGTGTTCTCGCGGAAGTTCCGCGTGCGCGGCTTCAACCGCGTCCTGTTCGAGGTGATGGGCGAAGGCCTGACGCTGGGTCTGGCCGGCTTCGTGCTGCTGCTGGCGCTGGCCCAGCCCGCGATGCAGGTCACCGCCGGCGGCCTGCCCCAGGAAACCGACTATTCCGTCCAGTTCCTCGACCGCCATGGCGACGAGATCGGCCGCCGCGGCGTGCTGCGCGCCGCCGCCGTGCCCATCGACGAGATGCCCGATTCCTTCATCAAGGCCGTGCTGGCCACCGAGGACCGGCGCTTCTTCGAGCATTGGGGCATCGACTTCTACGGCCTGGCCCGCGCCATGACGGAGAACGCCCGCGCCGGTGGTGTCGTTCAGGGCGGCTCGACCCTCACCCAGCAGCTCGCCAAGAACCTCTTTCTGTCCAACGAGCGGACCATCGACCGCAAGATCAAGGAAGCCTTCATCTCGCTCTGGCTGGAATCCCACCTGACCAAGCGCGAAATTCTCGCCATGTATCTCGACCGCGCCTATATGGGCGGCGGCACCTTCGGCGCGGCCGCCGCGTCGGAATTCTATTTCGACAAGAACATCCGCGACGTCTCCATGGCCGAGTCGGCCATGCTGGCCGGCCTGTTCAAGGCCCCGGCCCGCTACGCGCCGCACATCAACCTGCCGGCGGCGCGCGCCCGCGCCAACGAGGTCCTGACCAACATGGTCCAGGCCAATTTCGTCACCGAGGGCCAGGTCGTGGCCTCCCGCCGCCAGCCCGCCGTGGCGGTCGACCGCTCCGCCACCCAGTCGCCGGACTATTTCCTCGATTTCGCCTTCGAGGAGGTGCAGCGCGTCGCCCGCGAGGCCGGTCTTCAGCAGCGCAGCTTCGTCGCCCGCACGACCATCGACATGCGCCTGCAGCAGCTGGCCGACGAATCCGTCGAGTATCACCTGCGCCAGTTCGGCACCCAGTACGACGTCGAGCAGGGCGCCATGGTCGTCATCAGCGAGGATGGCGGGGTGCGCGCCATCGTCGGCGGGCGCGATTACGGCCTCTCCCAGTTCAACCGCGCCACCAATGCGCTGCGCCAGCCCGGCTCGTCCTTCAAGGTGTTCGTCTACGCCGCCGCCATGCAGGCCGGCATGACCCCTGCCGACACCATCGTCGACAGCCCGATCACCATCGGCCGCTGGTCGCCGCAGAATTACGGCCGCTCCTTTGCCGGCCGGGTGACGCTGGCCAATGCCCTGGCCCGTTCGCTGAACGTTCCGGCCGTCAAGCTCGGCCAGAAGGTCGGCATGGACAATGTCACCACGCTGGCCAATGCGATGGGCGTCGAATCCCCCCTGCGCGGCGACAAGACCATGGCGCTGGGCACCAGCGAAGTCACCGTCCTCGACCAGGCCACCGCCTATGGCGTCTTCGTCAATGGCGGCATGGATTCCCACCGCCACGCCGTCATGCAGCTCATGGACGCCACCGGCAAGACGCTGTGGGACGCGCGCCGCGACATGGCACCGCGCCAGCGCATCCTGACCGAAGAGGCGGCGAAATCCATGAACGATATGCTGGTCGGCGTCACCGAGAGCGGCACCGCCCGCCGCGCCCAGCTCTCCATGACCCGCGTCGCCGGCAAGACCGGCACCACCCAGAGCTACCGCGACGGCTGGTTCGTCGGCTACACCGGCAATTTCAGTTCCGCCGTCTGGTACGGCAACGACAGCTTCCAGCCGACCCGCAACCTCACCGGCGGCTCGCTCCCGGCCATGACCTGGCAGCGTTTCATGGAAGCGGCGCATCAGAACATCGAGCTGAAGCCGATCCCCTTCATCGAGGATCCCTTCCCGGCCGAAAAGCGCGAGGTCGTCACCGCCGAGGGCGACACGCCCCCCGCCCCGGCGCCCCCGATGCTGTCGCGCGCCGCGCAGGGCGTGCTCGACGACATCGTCGAGCAGCTGGAGGCGCTGCCGCCGCTCGAGCAGGAGCAGCTCGCCGCCGCCCGTCCGGCGGGCGCGTCCGCGCCGGCGCAGCGCTAGACCACCATCGGCCTCTTCGGATCCCATAGCCAATGCGTCTTGCGCTTCTCGTCCTGATAGCCCTGTCGATCGCCCTCGGCCTCGGTGGCTGGTCCGCGAACTGGGCGCTCGACAGGTCGACCGAGATCGACACCGTCACGGTCGGCCCGTGGCAGGCCAACCCCTTCGCCGGCGCGCCCGATGCCGATCCCTATTCCAAGGCCCGCCTCGCCCGGCTCGGCAATCTCACCCTGGGCATCGGCGAGGGCATCCTGTTCACCGCCGAGCGGGACGGCGCCGGCAATGCGCTGCGTCGCCAGTGCAATTACCGCCTCGTCGGCCAGACGCCGCCGGCCCGCATCTGGACTCTCGTGCCGTTCACGCCGGAAGGCAGCCTGATCCCGCCGGGCGCTGGTCGCAACGGCTGGCTGACCTCCAACAGCCTGATGCGCGAGGAGGACAATTCCTTCGCCATCGCCCTGGGCCCCTCGGCCCGCTCCGGCAACTGGCTGGCGACCTCCGGCACGGGCCCCTACACGCTGGCCCTGGCGCTCTACGATACGCCGGCCAGCGCCTCGACCGGCGTCGGCAGCCTGGCGCTGCCCGGCATCACCCTCGAGACCTGCTATGATCGCTAGGCTGTTGTACGCCATCGTCGTCGGCCTTGTCGGCGCGGCCCTCGTCCACATTCTGGTGATCTTCGCGATGCCGCATCTGGCCGAGAACAATGCCTGGGGTCGGTTCGCCCGGCTGGGGCCGCTGAACGAGACGGTCCGCGTCGAGGCGTTGCGCAGCGCCGGGCCCGACACAATCGCCGGGACGCCCGGGTCCGATCGTCACGACTTCGCCTTCGTCGATCCTGCCTTCGTCAATGCCAGCTGCCGCTTCTCGCTGGCCGACGGTCCGGTGCGGATGATCGCCAGCTACGGTCCCACCACCTTCTGGTCGGCCTCGATCTACGATCGCAACGGCGACAATCTCTACAGCATCAACGACCGCTCCGCCGTCGACGGCATCTTCGACCTTCTGGTCGGCACCCATGACCAGATCGTCGACGCCAATGCCGTCGTCGAGACCGGCGACGACACGACCATCCCGGTCGAGGTCGATCTGACCGAGGGCTACATGACGATCCGGGTGCTGGTGGACGAGGAGAGCAAGCGACCCTCCGTCGAGGATTTCGTCGCGTCCCTTGCGTGCCGGCCGCTCGGTCCGATCAGCGCCAACCAGCAGCCGGAGACCCGCCGCGACGGTTGACATCGGCCGACGGCGCCCGGCCGTCCCGGCTCACGGTATCCGCGAGGCGATCCCGGCCCTGCTCTGCCAGGTCTAGGCCTGGCGCTTCAGCACCGTCCCGCCCTTCGCCAGGTCCGGCAACGGCTCCCGGCGCACGCAGGGCAACAGGACGATCTCCGCCGATCCGGTCACGCAGGGCGCGGACGGCTTGGCGCGTTGGTGTCTGTCGATCCTGCTGTTCAGCTTCAATATGACTGCCATGGCACGATTCCTCGTCCGATGGAGCACGGCAACATCCAGTCTCTGGCGCTGTCGACCCAGGGGCGAACCATCGCGCATCGACATGATCCGGATGGTCCAGTTTCCGGCACGTTCGTCATTCGCGCCGTCCGCAGGGCAGCAAACCCCACGACAGTTAACAGCTTGCTAATGTTTCTTAGCTAATCCTTCCTCCCGTCGAAACCAAAGGTCAACCATACGGGAGCCCCATGAAGGACGTCCTGCCGCGCATCTACCGTTCCCTCGAGAAGGACATCCGGCGCGGCGGCTTCGACACCATCGTGACGGCTGCAACCATGAGTTTTCTCACGCTGCGCACGCCCGGTGACCGCCAGTTGCGCGAATTCGGCGATCTCGTTTCCCCGGCCTGGCCGAGCCTCGATTCCGCCACCCAGCGCGCGCTCGCCGAAGCTCTCGCCCATTCCGCCCGCCTGCCCGCCTGCGTCGTTGCGCGGATCGTCTCCGCCCCGCTGGATGTCGCGGCCCCCTTCCTGCACACCAGCCCCTGCCTGACCCATGCGGATCTCGAGGCGCTGCAACTGCGTGCCGACGCGCCGCTGCGCGCCGTCCTTGCCGAGCGTGAGGCGACGCTTGCCGTGACCGTCGGGCCGATGGCCGATCCGGCCCCGGTTGCCGCGCCCGCGGCGCTGTCACCCGCCGAGTCGGTGCGCCCGGCCCCCGTCCACCAGGGCGCCGCCGCTGCGGCGCGCGCCGAACTGTTCCGGCTCGCGCGCCCCGGCCGCACCCCGGCGAAGCCGGCGCCATCGGCGCCGCAGCCCCCCCTCGCCCGCACTGTCGCGGGCCTCGTTGCCGACGCCCGCGCCGGCCGGTCCGGCCGCTTCCACGCCGCCCTCGGCGCGATGCTGGACCTCGATTCCAAAGTGCTGGAGAAGATCGCCGACGACGCCAGCGGCGAATGGCTCGCCGCGGCGCTCAAGGTGCTGCGGGCCGGACCGACCGATGCCCTCACCGCGATCATGCTGCTCAAGCCGCGCATCGGCGCCGACGTCGCCGCCTTCGAGACCATGAAGACGACCTATCGCGGCCTCGACATCGATGCCTGCCGGTCGCGCCTCGGCCTCCCCGCCGCGCGCATCGCCGTCAGGGCGCCGTCGCTGCAGCCGCAATCGGCCGATCTGGTGATCCGCCCCGTCGCCGGTGCTCCGCGGCGCGCCTTCGGCCGCCGGTCCCTGCCACCCGCCGTCGAACGATCCATCGGCAAGCGCTGAGCAGCGACCGTCGCGGTCTATTCCGCGGCGATGTCCACGAACTGTTCGGGGTTTCGGGACTCGATCTCCACCACCCAGAAATCGGGATCGAACCGCGCCTCGCTGGCCAGCCGCGCCGCGAGCGCCTCCTCGTCCTGTGCCGGCTCCAGGATGAACCGGCGTTCGCCGCTCTCCTCGCTCAGGCTCTGCGGCGCCGGCCCGTACAGCTGGAACGCGCCCGACGGCTGCCGCGCGACGATGAAGATCGCGCCCGCCTGATCGGCGCCGCGACGCGCGACGACGGCAAAGTCGCCGGCCGCAAACAGCCGCCGGACGAGCTGGGCGACGTGGAGTTCGCTGGTTATCCGCATCGACGTTCGCCGCGCGTCACTGGATCGCGCCGATCTCGATCAGCCGCTCCAGGATCCGCGGGTCCGGCGTACCGGTCACCTCGAGCCCTTCCAACGCCTCGAAGGTGCGGATCGCCTCGCGGGTGCGCTCGCCGGGGATCCCGTCGGCGGAGAGTTCGGCCACCTGCGCCGAGGTCAGCCCGGCCTGGATCCGGCGCACCAGCTCGCTGTCGCTGAGCTTGCCGATCTCGGCCTGCAGGGCGTCGTCCGGCGCGTCGGTGGAATAGTCGTCGACGTTCTGCGGAATGCCCTGCATCCGCTCCTCGATGCTGGCAATGACGTTCGGCCGCGGCGAGGGGTTGGGCGCCTGCGCCGTCACCTGCCGGATCTGCGCCAGGAGCAGCGGTGTCGCCGCCCCGTCGGTCGGCAGGCCCTGGTCCTTCTGGAAGGCCGTGATCGCGGCTTGCGTCGCCGGTCCCGGCCGCCCGTCCACATTCGCCTGGTAGAAGCCCGCCTCGGCGAGCGCCGCCTGGACCTCGCGCACCAGCGGCACGGGCATCAGCGCGGGGTTGTTGCTGGCGACCTGCGTGTCGCCGCCCTCGCCCAGGTCGCGCGTCGCCAGGAACGGGCTCGGATGCGGTCCCGGCTGGTGCAGGGCGTTGATCGCCACGCCGCCGAACAGGATGGCGAAGCCGGTCACGCCAGCCGACAGCGCCGGCCGGCGCGCCAGCGCACGCGCCGCGTTCGCCGCGCCGCGACGGGTCAGGGCCAGAAGCGTCGCGCCCATGCTAGGCCGAGCGGCGCGCTTCGAGGATCTGCGGGGGGGTGTTCGTTTGGGTGCGGGCATCGCTCAGAGCTACGACATTTTCCTTGAGGTGTGGTGAGGATTCGGCGTCCAGGACGAGCACCGCCGGCAGGCGGACGGTGACCATGGTCCCGACCCCCGGCTGGCTGCGGATGGTCATGTCGCCGCCGTGCAGTTCGGCCAGTCCCTTGACCAGCGACAGGCCGAGGCCCGTCCCCTGGTAGCGCCGCGTGGTGCCGGAGGAGAGCTGCACGAAGGGACGGCCGAGACGTTCGATATCGCTCTCGGCGATGCCGATGCCCGTGTCGCTCACCGAAAATTCGACCATCGGTCCGATCCGCCGGCTTTCCAGCGTCACGACGCCGACTTCGGTGAACTTGATGGCGTTGGACAGAAGGTTGAGCAGGATCTGGTGGCAGGCGCGGCGGTCGGCGACGATCTCCTCGTCGCGGCAGCCCGGGCGCAGGTCGAGGCGCAGGTTCTTGCGCCGTGCCCCGTCGCGCACGACGTCGGCGGCCAGGTCCATGGCCTCGCCCAGTCCGAAGGCTTCCGGTGACAGTTCGTAGCGGCCGGCTTCGATCTTCGAGACGTCGAGCAGGCTGTTGACCACCGACAGCAGATGCTGGCCCGACTGCCGGATAAGCCCGACATATTCCTTCTGGCGATCGCTTTCGAAGCCGCCGAAGAATTCCTGGTCCAGGATGTCCGAAAACCCGATGATCGCGTTGAGCGGCGTGCGCAACTCGTGGCTGACGGCAGCCAGGAACTGGCTCTTGGCCGCCGACGACTGGTTGGCCGCGTCCAGCGCGGTCTTCAGCGTCAGCGACTCGCCGTTCGCCTCGGTGTGGAACGCGATCGCCACGTGCAGGGTGCCGGCCGCGCCGCCGCCGAAACGCAGGCTGGCCGCGACATGGGTCCCGTCGTCCCGGCGCAGCCGCGCCGTGGCGCTCGTCACGGCACCCGTCCGGCGGGCATCGGCCAGCGCCTGCAGGTAAGTCACCCGGTCGCCGACATGGACGAGTTCCAGCAGGCTGCGGCCGGTCACCGTGTCGCGCTCCTGGCCCAGGCCGCCGGTCGCGGCGGCGGACGCGGCCAGCACGGTGCCGCGGCTGTCCAGCAAAACCAGCGCGGTGTCGAACAGGGCCGCCGCATCGTCGATCGACGGGGCAGCAACGGTCGCCGCCACCGGAGTGGCAGGAGCCCCGCGCCGGGACAGCCGCAGGACCAGTGTCGCGCCGTAGCACAGGATCAGGGCCGCCGAGGCGGGGTCGAGGCCGGCCGTGAAGACCGGCGGGCCGACGAGAAGCAGGCACGCGCCGAAGATCGCGGTCGATCCGGCGACCGCAGCCGCCAGTCCGCGCCGTCCGGCGATCAGCAATTCAGCCGGCAGGATCGCCAGGAGGATCAACCAGGCTGCCGAGGACGATTGCGCGAACAGCGCAGCCCAGCCGATCAGGCCGGCGACCAGCGTTCCAGCCAGCCAGGCAGCATGATCGATGGCACCGGTCGAGGAGAGATAGGCCGCGGCTGCCAGCGCCATGCCGGCGACGATCAGCGGCGCTGCGACCGCGAGGATGCCGGACTGCAGCAATGCCAGGATGGGCGATGCGATGGCGGCCAGCAGGCCGGCGCCGATCAGGCCGCCGATCGCCAGCGCCTGCACCCGGCGCTCGCGCAGATCATCGACGGAATTCGGAACCAGGACGTCGAGCCGTTCGCCGATGAGAGACAGCATTCCACCGGTAGGTGCTCCTGTCTGTCGCTCGTCCAACGCCTCGGTCATACAAGTACTCGCACTCACATTCGGGCTGCCGGTCGTCGGGGGGCAATGCGACGTCTGGCAGCGGTCGACCGTGATAATGCGACCGACGGTTTAAGGAAGCCATAAACCACGGCTTTTCGCGCTGGCCACAAGCGCACGACACCCGGCGCGCTACCGATTTCGGACGAAGCCGGTCTGTGCGTATGGTTAACGCTTCGTTCGTGCCGCCGGGGCCCACCGCACACGGCCTTCCCGGCCGCGCCGCTGTGGAAAACCGACAATTTGAATCAAACACGCCTCGCAGTTTCAACGTCCCCTTGGAACGGCCGTGCCATGGTGGTGCTTATCGAAATGCCGGTCGGGACAGGACCGGATGCATGCTCTGCCACTCCGGTGATTTTCATGATCCGCTTCCTCATCAAGACAGCCTTCCTGCTCGGCCTCGTCGCCCTGCTGCTGCCCGGCAGGCCGGACTCCGTAGAGACCGCCGATGCCGGCATCGACCCGTTCATCGCGCTGATGGGGGCCCAGGCCGCCGTCGCCGACATCTGGGGCTTCTGCGACCGGGCGCCCGCCGCCTGCGCCGCCGGCAGCGATCTGGCGCATTTCGCCGGCGACCGCATCGGCGACGGACTGGCGCTGGCCTATCGGACCATCCAGGGCGGCCAGGCCAGCCAGCCGGTCACGACAGAGGTTGCCACTGCGCCGGCCACCACGCCGCGTCAGCCCGCCGCCGCAAACGCCAACCCCGCCGCCGCTCGCCCGGACTCCATCGTCACCGGCGCGGTCGCACAGGTTCTGGAACTTGCCCGTCCCTTGCCTGCTGCTGCAACGAAGCCGGCCGGCCGCAACTTCGCCATGCCCGGCATCGAAACGACGCGTAAGTCCGCCAGCCAGCCACGCCCCGAGGCCTCCGTACCGACCGCGGCCGCCCCGGCCCGCCTGCCAGTCCCGCGCCCGGCCCCGCGCGCCTGACGACCCCAGGCAGGATCGTCGCGGCCCATCGGGCCTGACATCGCCGTCCCCCGACCTTATATCTGGCACCTTGCGGTCCGACAGCCGTAACGGGCCAGACCGGAGGCGGAATGCAGACGATCGAAGACATCACGGCGGATTTCGAATATCTCGACGATTGGGAAGACCGCTACCGCTACCTCATCGAACTCGGCCGTGCCCTACCGCCGATGCCCGAGGGCTCCCAGACCGACGAGACCAAGGTTCGCGGCTGCGCCAGCCAGGTCTGGCTGGTCAGCAGTTCCGACGATGCCAACCCGCCGCATCTGACGTTCCTCGGCGATTCCGACGCCCACATCGTGCGCGGCCTCGTTGCCGTGGCGCTGGCGCTGTTTTCCGGCCGTACCGCCCCCGAAATCTTGGAAGCCGACGCCGAAGCCGCCTTCCTGCGGCTCGGCCTGAAGGACCATCTCAGCCCGCAGCGCTCCAACGGCCTGCGTTCGATGGTCGCGCGGATCAAGGACGACGCCCGCCAGGCCCTCGCCGCCGCCTGATCGCGTCACGATGCACTGGATGCGCCGCGCGTCCGACAGGACACACAGGGGCGCTCCACTGATCAGACCTCTGCGCCCTACCTGCGATCCTCGCCCGCCGACCGGTCGCTGTCCGGGGCAAGGCCGCCAATCGTCGGGCGGGAGTCCTCCGTGCCCCAGCGGCGGATGCGCCCGGTCTGCCGGCTGGCCTGCCGGTCCAGCCCGTAATGGCGCGCCAGAACGCCCACCCCGGCCTTCAGCAGGATCTTGGCCGAGCGCACCGGCCATTGGCGCTCCCGCTCGATCGTCTCCATCCCTTTCAGAATGCAGCAGAAGTCGAGGAGCACGCCGGAGAGCTCCGGCCCGACCGCGCCGATCGCGTCATCGACCCGCCGCCTCGCATCGATCGCGGAATCGGACAGATCGCCGGCGCCCCGCCCGCCCTTGGCCCGCGGCTGCGCATCCCAGCGCTGGCTGATCCCCGGCATCATCTGTCCGCGGGTGAAGTCGCGGCGCAGCCGCTCGCCCGCCTCGACCTCTTCGGCGGTCAGAAACGGCGCGCCGCCCCGGTCCCGGCGTTTGGCCAGCCGCGCCAGGGGCGATTCCTCGTCGTTGAACCGCACCGTCACGCCTTGCCCCCGCCATCTTGGGGCCCACCGCCGCCGAGCGCTGCCCGGATCGCTGCGCTCAGCCGTTCCAGCCGCTCGATCACCGCGTCGAAATTCGCATCGTCGCGCCGGTCCTCGATTCGCCGCACCGCATGGGCGACCGTCGTGCGGTCGCGGCCGAACTCCCCGGCCATGGCGGTCAGCGGCACCTGAAACACCACATGGGCGAGATACATCGACACGTGCCGCGCCTCGCAGATCGGCGCGATCGCCCGCGTCGGCCGGTCGATGTCGTGCACCGGCACGTTCAGGAACGCGCTGGCGATCTCCCGTGCCAGCCGGCATGCGCTGCGAATGTCGACCGCCGGCATCACATTGGCGCCCTGCTCGTCGCTGCTGGACAGATCGCGAATCGCCCCCCGCTCGGAGCGGCTTGGCGTCGTCGCGGTCTCGCTTCGGGTCGTGGATGGGTCCTGCATCACGCTCTGCCTCCGGTGTCTGCATCCCTCATCCATAGGGCAAGTTCGGCCCAGTGTGGAAATTATTCCTATCTCACGAGAATGCGGCAAGCGGCTGGAAACCAACGAAGTCACCGCAACGACAGGAATACTCCGAAACGCTGACAAGGAATGTTTTCCCCATACGGGCCGTTGGAAGCAGGCTCGTGCGGCAACCGTCCAGGGATATCCGCATGACCGCCCATTTCGACTGCCATCCGGCAGATTCGCGCCTCCGCGCCGCAGCCCGAAACTATGTCGAGGCCCGCAGGCGCGATGCAACGCGAGACCTGTCCAGGCTCGAACTCGCGGCGCTGCTGCGACGCTTCGACCTAGAACCCGGCAGCTGCGATGGCGCCATCGCGGCCGACGACGCGGCCCTCATTCCGCAGCGGCAGCGCCGCGCGCTCCAGTCCCGCCTGGCCGTCCACCTGCGCCTTCAGGCTCGGCTCGCGCGGCGCGGTGATCCAGGCTACGACATCGGCAGGCACATGGCGCTGAAACGCCTCGCCCGCTGGCTCGATGGCACTGCGCCCTGGTACGCCGAGCCCGCCCCGATAGGATCCGGCCGGGCGGCCAATGCCCGTTTCCGCCGCTCCATCCATCCTCGGCGGATGCCCCAGAGGAAGTCCGCAACAGTCGAAAACCGCAATGAACGCAACACAGACGCCGATGATACTAAGGGTGCCATAGTATAGCTTGACACCCTTCCGATGGCTGGCCACAACATCGGTCCTGTTCTTGATCGGGTGACTCCCAGGCCATCGGCCCGGCGGCCCGATCGAATGCGAACGATCTGGGAGGATCACCAAACATGCAGAATTTCACACGCCTGCTGCTCGCCGGCACCGCTGCGGCTGCCGTTCTCGTACCGGCGGCGGTCAGCGCACAGGAAATCTCGAACGACGTCGTCAAGATCGGCATCCTGAACGACCAGTCGGGCGTCTACGCCGATTTCGGCGGCCAGTCGTCCGTCGAGGCCGCCAGGATGGCGATTGAGGATTTCGGCGGCACGGTGCTCGACAAGCCGATCGAGATGGTCTCGGCCGACCATCAGAACAAGGCCGACATCGCGTCCAACATTGCCCGCGAGTGGTACGACGTCGACAATGTCGACGCGATCATGGAACTGACCACCTCGTCGGTGGCGCTCGCAGTCCAGGGACTGTCCCGCGAGAAAGAGAAGATCACCATCACCACCGGCGCGGCGACGACCGAGCTGACCGGCGCGCAGTGCAGCCCCTACGGCTTCCATTGGGCCTATGACACCCATGCCCTGGCGGTCGGCACCGGCGGCGCGCTGGTCAAGGCCGGCGGCGACAGCTGGTTCTTCCTCACCGCCGACTACGCCTTCGGCTACTCCCTCGAGGAGCAGACCGGCAACTTCGTCAAGGAGAATGGCGGCGAGGTCCTCGGCGCGGTCCGCCATCCGCTCGGCACCACCGACTTCTCCTCCTTCCTCCTGCAGGCCCAGAGCTCCGGCGCCAAGGTCATCGGCCTCGCCAATGCCGGCCTCGACACCGCCAGTGCCATCAAGGGCGCCGCAGAATTCGGCATCGTCCAGGCCGGCCAGCAGCTCGCCGGCCTGCTCTTCACCCTCGCCGAGGTCAACGGTCTCGGCCTCCAGGCAGCGCAGGGCCTGAACCTGACCGAGGGCTGGTACTGGGATCAGAGCGACGAGAACCGTGAGTTCGCCGAGCGCTTCATGGAGCGCACCCAGCGCATGCCGAACATGATCCACGCCGGCACCTATTCGGCCGTCACCCAGTATCTCAAGGCGGTCGAGGCGGCCGGCACCGATGCCACCGACGCCGTCGCCGAGAAGCTGCACGAGCTGCCCGTCGAGGACGTCTTCGCCAAGAGCGGCACGGTCCAGGAAAATGGCCGCATGGTCTACGACATGTACCTCTTCCAGGTGAAGTCGCCGGAAGAGTCGACCGGCCCCTGGGATTTCTACAACGAGGTCTCCACGGTGCCGGGCAGCGATGCCTTCCTCTCGGTCGAGAATTCGGGCTGCGACGTCGCCAGCTTCGACAAGTAATCTGCACATGAGGACGGGGGCGGCGCCGACGGCATCCGCCCCCGTTTCGTTTCGTGGCCGGCTGCCCGATTCGAGGCCAGATGCCTGAAGAATCGGCTTGCAGTCCCCGGATTTGGCCGATCCAATGCAGTTGCGCGACAGCCGTCACGGGGAGGTGACGAACCGCGCATCAAGGGAGGAAATGATCGTATGACCATGAAGACCAGCCTCGCGGCCCTGTGTGCCGCCGGCGTCGCGGCCACTGCCGCCCTGCCCGCCGCCGCCCAGGAGATTTCCGACGGAATCGTCAAGATCGGCATCCTGAACGACCGCTCCGGCGTCTATGCCGACACGGCCGGCGAAGGCTCCGTCGTCGCCGCGCGCCTCGCGGTCGAGGATTTCGGCGAAACCGTCCTGGGCGCCAGCATCGAGATCATCTCGGCCGACCACCAGAACAAGGCCGACATCGGCTCCAACATCGCCCGCGAATGGTACGACACCCAGAATGTCGACGCGATCATGGACCTGACGACGTCCTCCGTGGCCCTGGCGGTCCAGGGTCTGTCGCGCGAGAAGAAGAAGATCACCATCACCACCGGCGGCGGCTCCACGGAGATCCCCGGCGCCCAGTGCAGCCCCTACGGCTTCCACTGGGCCTACGACACCCGCGCCCTGTCCCAGGGCACGGCCGGCTCGCTGGTCAAGAACGGCGACGACAGCTGGTTCTTCGTCACCGCCGACTACACCTTCGGCGATTCGCTCCAGGGCGAGGCGACCAAGGTGATCGAGGCGAATGGCGGTCAGGTCTCGGGCGCCGTGCGCCATCCCCTCTCCACCACCGACTATTCCTCCTACATGCTGCAGGCCCAGAGCTCCGGCGCCAAGGTCGTCGGCTTCGCCAATGCCGGCCTCGACACGGCAAACGCCGTCAAGGCCGCCACCGAGTTCGGCCTCGTCCAGTCCGGACAGAAGCTGGCCGCGCTGCTCTTCACCCTCGCCGAGGTCAACGGTCTGGGCATCGAGCAGGCCCAGGGCCTGAACCTCACCGAGGGCTGGTACTGGGACCAGAGCGACGAGAACCGGGCCTTCGCCGAACGCTACATGGCGGCCTTCGGCAAGATGCCCAACATGATCCATGTCGGCACCTATTCGGCGGTCCTGCAGTATCTGAAGGCCATCGAGGCCGCCGGCACCGACGCCACCGAGCCGGTCGCTGCCAAGCTGCACGAAATGCCGGTCGAGGACCTGTTCGCCAAGAACGGCAAGGTCCAGGAGAACGGCCGCATGGTCTATGACATGTACCTGTTCGAGGTGAAGACGCCGGAAGAATCCACCGGCCCCTGGGACCTCTACAAGGAGATCGCCACCGTTCCCGGCGACGTGGCCTATGCCAGCGTCGAGGAAAGCGGCTGCGACACCTCGTCCTTCCCGACGAACTGATCTGACATCGGAAAGCCGGCTGGCCGTGCCGGCCGGCTTTCCATCCCGGTAATGCGTTACGACGCCGACAGGAGAACACCGCGCCGATGAGCGTATCCCCGCAAGAGGCGATTCTGTCCGCCCGCGGCCTGACCAAGGAATTCTTTGGCTTTACCGCCGTGAATGCCGTCGACCTCGACATCCGCGAAAACACCATCCACGCCCTCATCGGTCCCAACGGGGCCGGCAAGACGACCGTCTTCAACCTTCTGACCAAGTTCCTGACGCCGACCGCGGGAACCATCACCTTCCGCGGCAAGGACATCACCAAGGTCAAGCCGGCCGATGTTGCCCGGCTCGGGCTGGTGCGCTCGTTCCAGATCTCGGCGGTCTTCCCGCATCTGACGGTGCTGGACAATGTCCGCGTCGCCCTGCAGCGCAAGGCCGGGCTCGGCACGCAGTTCTGGCGCTCCAACCGGGCGCTCGACACGCTCGATGCCCGCGCCCACGAGCTGATCGAGGCCGTCGGCCTGGCCGAATACGCCAATCTCGATGCGGCGGAACTCTCCTATGGCCGCAAGCGCGCCCTGGAAATCGCCACCACCCTCGCCCTCGACCCGCCCGTCCTCCTGTTCGACGAGCCGATGGCCGGCATGGGCATCGAGGACATCGGGCGCATTTCGGCGCTCATCCGGCGCATCGCCAAGGACCGCACCGTGGTGATGGTCGAACACAATCTCAACGTCGTGGCGGATCTCTGCGATTATGTCACCGTCCTGGCGCGCGGCGAGATTCTCGCCGAAGGCGACTACGAGACGGTGAGTTCGGATCCACGCGTGCGTGAAGCCTATATGGGAAGCGAAGATGATTGAGGCCCCGGGCCGCCCGCAGGGCCCTGCCCTTCTTGAAGTGCGCGATCTGCACGGGTGGTATGGCGAAAGCCACGTCCTGCACGGCGTGTCGCTCGATCTGCATGAAGGCGAGACGATCACGCTGGTCGGCCGCAATGGCGCCGGCAAGACGACCACCTTGCGCGCCATCATGAACCTCCTGCCCCGGCGCGAGGGTTCGATCCGCATCGCCGGCGCCGACATGATGAAGGTGCCGATCCACCGCACCGCCTATTCGGGCATCGGCTACGTGCCGGAAGAGCGCGGCATCTTCGCAACGCTCACCGTCTCCGAGAACCTCATGTTGCCGCCCACCGTGGCGCCTGGCGGCATGACCATCGAGGAGATCTACGACCTCTTTCCCAACCTGGCCGAGCGCCGCAACTCGCCGGGCACCAAGCTGTCCGGCGGCGAGCA
The DNA here is from genome assembly GCF_036549475.1 of Aurantimonas sp. A2-1-M11. Lineage (NCBI taxonomy): Bacteria > Pseudomonadati > Pseudomonadota > Alphaproteobacteria > Hyphomicrobiales > Aurantimonadaceae > Aurantimonas > Aurantimonas sp. A2-1-M11. The sequence continues at coordinate 61,864 of NZ_JAZHLI010000018.1, forward strand.
GCAGATGCTGGCCATCGCCCGCATCCTGCGCACCGGGGTGAAGATCATTCTTCTCGACGAGCCGACCGAAGGGCTCGCCCCCGTCATCATCCAGCGCATCGGCGACGTCCTGATGGAGCTCAAGAAAAAGGGCATGACGCTGCTTCTCGTCGAACAGAACTTCCGCTTCGCCCGCAAGGTCGCCGACCGCTTCTTCCTGATGGAGGACGGCCACATCCTGGAAAGCTTTCCGACCTCCGAGCTCGACGCCCGGATGGACCGGCTGCATGAAGTGGTGGGAGTGTAACGGCCATGACCATGATCCTCGGCATCCCGCTTCCGGCGCTGCTCGGCCAGCTCCTTATCGGCTTCATCAACGGCTCCTTCTACGCCCTGCTGAGCCTCGGCCTGGCGGTCATCTTCGGCCTCCTGCGCGTCATCAACTTCGCCCATGGCGCCCAGTACATGCTCGGCGCCTTCACGGCCTATCTGGTGCTGGCCTACACCGGCCTCGGCTTCTGGCCGGCCCTCATCGTCGCGCCGCTCATCGTCGCCATGCTGTCGGCGGTGATCGAGCGCACCATGCTGTCGCGGCTCTACGACCTCGACCATCTCTATGGCCTGCTCTTCACCTTCGGCCTGGCGCTGATCATCGAGGGCACCTTCCGCTACTATTTCGGCGCGGCGGGCAATCCCTATCCGACACCGGCCCTGCTGGCGGGCGGCACCAACTTGGGCTTCATGTTCCTGCCCAACTATCGCGGCTTCGTCGTCGTCGCCTCGCTGGTCATCTGCCTGTCCACCTGGCTGCTGATCGAGAAGACCCGGCTCGGCGCCTATCTGCGCGCCGCGACCGAGAACCCGCAGCTGGTCCAGGCGTTCGGCGTCAACGTGCCGCTGCTCCTGACCCTGACCTACGGGCTGGGCGCTGGTCTCGCCGGTCTCGCAGGCGTCCTTGCCGCACCGATCTACCAGGTCAGTCCGCTGATGGGCTCCAACCTCATCATCATCGTCTTCGCCGTGGTGGTGATCGGCGGCATGGGCTCGATCCTCGGCGCCATCATCTCGGGCTACATGCTCGGCATTCTCGAGGGGCTCACCAAGGTGTTCTATCCCGAAGCCTCCAACATCGTCGTCTTCGTCATCATGGCGATCGTGCTCATGATCCGGCCCGCCGGCCTGTTCGGAAAGGAGGCCTGAGATGACCAGCCTGGATCACAGCGGCGACGTCCGCACGGACGCGGCCGGCGACACCGCCGCCGCCCCCACACCGAAGTCCGGCCAGCGCGACCTGTCGACCCTCGGCCTCGTCCTGGCCGCCATCGCACTCGTCGGCCTCGTCCTCGCGCCCTTCTACGTCTATCCGGTCTTCATCATGAGCGTGCTGTGCTTCGCGCTCTTCGCCACCGCCTTCAACCTCCTGCTCGGCTATGTCGGGCTCCTGTCCTTCGGCCATGCGGCCTTCTTCGGCGGCGCCGCCTATTTCACCGCCCATGCCGCCAAGGTCTGGGGCTGGGAGCCGCTCTCGGCGATCCTGCTCGGGGCCACCGGCGCCGGCCTGATCGGTCTCGTCGTCGGCTATCTCGCCATTCGCCGCCAGGGCATCTACTTCGCCATGGTCACGCTGGCCCTGTCGCAGATGATCTTCTTCATCTTCCTGCAGGCGCCCTTCACCCATGGCGAGGACGGCATCCAAGGCGTGCCGCGTGGCTATCTGCTCGGCATCGTCAATCTCAACGACCCGCTGAACATCTACTATTTCGTCCTGGCGATCTTCCTCGCCGGCTTCTACGCCGTCTGGCGCATCGTCCATTCGCCCTTCGGCCACATCCTCAAGGCGATCCGCGAGAACGAGAACCGCGCCATCTCGCTGGGCTACCGGGTGGAGCGCTACAAGCTGGGCGCCTTCGTCATGTCGGCGACCATCGCGGGCCTGGCCGGCTCGACCAAGGCCATCGTCTTCCAGATCGCGACGCTGACGGACGTGGCGTGGCAGATGTCCGGCGAGGTCGTCCTGATGACGCTGCTCGGCGGCATGGGCACGATCTTCGGCCCGGCGCTGGGTGCCGCCCTCGTCGTCACCATGCAGCATTATTTCGCGTCGCTGGATTTCCCGGTCACCGTGATGATCGGCATCATCTTCGTGCTCTGCGTGCTGCTCTTCCGCCGCGGCATCGTCGGCGAAGCGATCCGGCTGATGAAACGGTAGAACCAGGACCAGCGGGAGCGGCCATCGCGCCGCATCCCGCTGCCCGCCCACGTCGGTCAGGCCTCCCGTACGGCGCTTCCGCGCTTCGGCCAGCACATTCCGGCCGTACGCGCCCCTCACCCCCGTCAGTCGAGAAACACCCGCGACCGCGCGGCTGCCCCCAGCGCGTCCACCACCGAGATGTCGACGAAGCCCGGCTCCTGCGGCCGCCAGCGGGCCTGGCGCTGCAGCGCGTCGCGCGCCACCGGGCGCCCGTCGACGTACCAGGTGAAGGGCGGCCGGCCGTTGCGCACCTTGAGGAACAGGTCGCTCGCCGCCCCCGAGACGAGGCCGAGCTCCACCTTCGCCGAATCCGGCGGAAACACGATCTCCGGCTTCAGCCCGCTCTGGGTCAGATCGGCGGCCCGCCCGACCCGGCGCATCGGCGGTGGCAGGCCACTGCCCGCCGAGGCGAGGATCCCCGGCGGCGGTCCGGCCAGCCGCCTCACCGGCCCGATCCGCGCAAACACGTCGCGCATCACCGGCACGGCCGAATCCTGGCCCACCAGCCCCGCCACAGGCGCCCCGTCCGGCCGCCCCAGCCACACCCCGACCACGTGGCGGCCGTCATAGCCGATCGTCCAGGCGTCCCGGTAGCCGTATGAGGTGCCGGTCTTGTAGGCGATCTCGCCGGGCGAGCCCTTGGTCGTCGTCGAGGCGCCGGCCAGGATCGAGGTCACGTACCAGGCCGCCTGGGGCGACAGCATGCGCCGGCCGGTCGCCGGTTCGGCGCTGCGCTCCACATGCAGCGGCATGGCCACGCCGCCATTGGCGAGCCCGCCATAGATCCGCACCAGGTCCTCCAGCGTCAGCCCCAGCCCGCCGAGGCCGATGGCCAGACCCGGCAGCGACCGGTCGCCGAGTTCGGGCTCCGCTCCCGCCCGGCGCATGCGATGGACCAGCCGCGAGGGCCCGACCGCGCCCAGCAACTCCACCGCCGGCAGGTTGCGCGACAGCTGCAGCGCCCGGCGCGCCGTGATGACGCCTTCGAACTCATGGTCGAAATTCTGCGGCGTATAGCCGGCAAAGCCGCCCGGCGAATCGTCCACCAGGCTTTCGGGATGGGCGATGCCGCGTTCGAAGGCGAGCCCGTAGATCAGCGGCTTCAGCGTCGAGCCCGGCGAGCGCGTCGCCCGCGTCAGATCGACGAAGCCCTGGCGCTCGCGGTCGAAGAGGTCGGGCGAGCCAACCTGCGCCAGCACCTCCCCCGTGCTGGCGTCCGACACCAGGAGGGCAAGGCTCATCGGCTTCTTCAGGCTGCGCGCCTTGTCCCGCGCATAATCCTCCAGCCGGGCCTGCAGCCCCTTGTCGATGGTCAGGTCGATCCGCGACGCCTCGGGATGGGCCTCATGCAGCCGCACCGCGGCATGGGCGGCGAGCATGGGCAGCGCCCGGCGCCCGGCCGGCATCGCCTCGCGCACGGCCCGTCCCGCCTCGGCCTCGCTAAGAAACCCCAGCGTCGCCATGCGCGCGATCACCCTGTCGCGTGCCGCCTTGGCCCGCGCGGGAAACCGGTCCGGCCGGGTGCGCTCCGGCGATTGCGGCAGGGCAACCAGCAGGGCCGCCTCGGCTGCCGTCAACCGCTTCGGCTCCTTGCCGTAGAAGCTGAGGGACGCCGCGCGAACGCCTTCCAGATTGCCGCCATAGGGCGCGAGCTGGAGATAGAGCGACAGGATCTCGGCCTTGCTGCGGCTGCGCTCCAGCGCGATCGCGACCAGGACCTGCTCGATCTTCGCAGCGAGACTGCCCGTCGGCAGCCGGCCCAAAAGCCGCGCCACCTGCATGGTCAGCGTCGAGCCGCCCGATACGATGCGCCCCTCGCTCAGCGACTGCCACGCCGCCCGCGCAACGGCCGCCGGGTCGACGCCGCCATGCTCGGCAAAGCGCTTGTCCTCCCAGGCGACCAGCATGTCGACAAAGCGCGGATCGACGTCGCCCGCACCGGCGGCCAGCCGCCAGCGCCCGTCGGAATTGGCGAAGGCCCGCAGCAGCGTGCCGTCACGGCCGCGCACCTCGACCCCCGTCGCCGGCGTCGCGATGGCCGCGACCCGTGCCGCAATGGCGCGCTCGAAGGCCGAGTAACCAGCCCCCAGGCTCGCGATCGCCAGCAACAGGCAGAGCAGCCCGATCTGCGCCAGTCGGCGCCGTGCCGACACGGATCAGCCCGCCGTCGCGCAGGCCCGGTGGATAGGGCGGGTCCTCACCGCAGCGGGCCGATGACCGAGACGCGCGCCTCGTCGGTGCGCCCGCGGCGGCTCGGATCGTACATGTTCTCGACCAGCGCCGCCGGGTGGACGAATTCGCCCGGCGAGACGGCGCGCACGATATAGGCGAAGCGCCGCGTCGCCGTGTCGCCGTCGCCCTGGTCGACCGCCGCCAGGAAGCGCTCGGCGCGAAACTCCGTATGCGCCGCCTCACCGGTCAGTTGCAGCCAGTCCAGCGCCGCCACGTCGCCACCGCGCAGGATCGCCGGATTGTCGATCTCGAAGCCCGCCGGCAGCGGATCGTCGATCATCAGCCGCGCCGGCCCGGAATCGAGCGGCGTCACCTCCAGCACCGCCACCAGCCGGTCGCCCTGGCCGATCTGCGCGGGATCGGCCGGATCGCCATCCAGCGTGTAATAGCGCCGGTCGATCGCATAGCCGTCGGAGCCCGCCGCCGGCGCGATCTCCGGCACGCCGCGCAGGGTGATCTCCGCCCGCACCGGCGTCGGCGCACGGTTGGCGATGTCGAGCCCGCCGGCCAGGTCCGCTTGCGTGAAGGCCGCCGCATACGGCCCCTCCACGTCGCGCCCGGCCACCGTCAGTTGCGGCGGGCTGCGTTCGAGCAGCGCATGGGCGGCCAGCAGCGACCAGGAATCCTCCTGGGTGCTGGTGAAGCGCTGGGTGCGCCGCGCATTGTTCACCTGTTGCACCAGCCCGTCGAAGGAGACCCCGTCGATGGCCGTTTCCAGTCCCAGCGTCAAGATCGCCGCGTCGTCGCGCAACGGCGTGCCGTAGTCGCTGCGCTGCGAATTGGGCACCGGCGAACCGATGGCGTCGTCGACCGCGGCGCGGAACACCCGCTCGGCCCGCACCCGGTCGCCATAGAGCGCCAGCGCCGCGCCGATCTGGGCCTTGGCGAGCGGCGTGCGGAAATTGGCCAGCTCGTTGTCGGCGTAGTAGCGCAGATCCCCGATCGCCGCCCGGCCATTGCGGGCCAGGACGTAGCTCGCATAGGCCACCGGCCCGAAATCCGGGGCCTCCGGGAGGTAGGAGAGGCTGTTGCGCAGATTGTCGACGGCCAGGGTGAAGGCCTCGTCCGGCACGTTGTAGCCGGCCTCCCGGGCCCGGGTGAGGAAGTCCGTGACATAGGCATCCAGCCAGAGGTCGCCGTAATCGGGCCGCCACAGGCCGAAGCTGCCGCTGGACGACTGGTTGGCCAGCACCCCGGCGATGGCGCCGTCGACGCGCGCCTTCACGTCCTCGACGCGGTTCAGCCCGGCCGCCAGGATGGTCGGCTCCAGATAGACCAGCGGCATCGCCCGGCTGGTGATCTGCTCGGTGCAGCCATAGGGATAGACGTCGAGCGCCCGCACCACCCCCGCCACGTCGAATGCGGCAGCGCCGGTCACGCTCAGCGTCGCCGACGCCGTTCCCGACAGGAAATCGGCAAAGAGGTCGCGGTCGAAGGCGAATCGGCCGCCATTCGCCGCCAGGGTCACCGCGGACTTGTCCACCGTCTCCGGCGCAATCGAGCGCACCGGCAGGACGACGCGCTTCGACAGCACGTCGCCGCCCGGCAGCGTCAGCGCGACCTCCAGCCGGCCATCTCCCACCGCCTCGCCGGTCACCGGCACGAGGAAGCTCTCGCGCCGTCCCTCCGCCAGTTCGAAGCGGCGCGGCGCAGTGTCGCCCAGCGCCAGGATCCCGTCCGCGCCCGACAGCGCCAGGCTGGCTTCTCCGAGCGGGCCCTCCACATGGGTCACGTCGATGGCGATGCGCGAGCGGTCGGCCGGCGCCAGGAAGCGCGGCTGGCTCACCGCGATGACCACCGGGTCGCGCACGACCATCGTCGCATCGGCCTCGCCCACCCCGGTCTTCGACCAGGCCAGCGCCATCAGCTTCAGCGTGCCGTTGAAGTCGGGAATGTCGAGCGGCACGGCGGCGGTCCCGTCGGCGCCGACCGTGACGACGCCGGAAAACAGCGCGACGAGGTCCTCCATCGGCGGCGGGCTCTCGTAGCTGGCGCCAGCGTCGCCGCCCGAGCGCACGCTGCCGGGCGCGCCCTGCATCCGGTCGATCAGCTTGGAATAGAGGTCGCGGATCTCCACGCCGAGCCGGCGCTTGCCGAAATAATGGTCGCTGAGCGACGGCGGCTGGAAACCGGTGATGTTGAGGATGCCCTGGTCCACGGCGGCCAGCGTCAGATAGGCGGTTTCGCCGGCCACGATGCCACCCACGGACACGTCCACCGTCACCCGCCGGCGCGGTTCGATCTTCTCCGGCGCGCTGATGGCGACCTCGAGCGCCCGCTCGCCCGGCGCGACGGCGGCGTGGGCCAGCCCGATCGCCCGGCCCGGCATCCGCTTCTGGTCGAGATCCATTGGCCGATAGACGATTGCCGCGATATAGGCGCCCGGTCCCCAGTCGCGGGTCACCGGCAATTCCACCGTGCCGCCCTCGGCTCCGATCTCGGCGGTCTGCCGCGCGATCACGCGCTCGTCCATCACCAGCACTTCCGCCGAGCCGGCAAAGCGCGGCTCGATCCGCACGACCGCCGTGTCGCCGATCGCGTAGCGTGGCTTGTCCAGCGACACGCGGGCCATGTCCGGCGTGTCGATGGCCGAAGCCGACACGTACCAGCCGGCCTCGAAGATGGCGCTCGCCGGCACCGCCGCGCCGGACGGATCGGACAGGGCCAGCTCGTATTCGCCCCATTCCACCGGCAGCGACAGGGCCGCCGGCCCGTCCGCCGCGATGTCGACCGTGCCGCTGGCGACGCGCTCGGTGCTGCGGATCGGCTCGTAATTCCAGTTGCCGCCCGTCGCGTACCACTGGAAGCGGGTGTTCACCTTGTTGAGGACCCAGTCGATGCCGCCGCGCGCCACGCGCGTCCCCGCCGCGTCGATGGCGATCAGGTCGAAGCCGGCCTCGGCGCCCTCGCCCACCGTCCCGTCGAAGCGCGGCTTGATGCCCAGGCGCGGCGCCGAGCCGGCCAGCGGCAGGTCCAGCGTGCGCTCCACCGGGCGTCCGCCGGCATCGATCACGCGCACCTGCAGGGTCGCCTTGACCGGCTTGGTGGTCGCCGGCGCGGCAAACGGATCGAGCCCGATCGTGGCCTCGCCATTCGCGTCGGTCGTGGCGCCGTTGAAGGGCTGCCGCAGCGCCGTCGTCTCGTCGCCCGCCAGGCCGAAGCGATAGCCGGGATGATCGTCCAGGCTGTAGGTCGCCGTCAGCACCGCCTCGCCGCCGACCTCCAGCCCGCCGGCTGGCGCGCCGAACAGGTAGCGCGCCGCGACGGCGATCGCCGGCGGCGCGTCGGGGTCGAGCGCCTGCGCCTCGGTCGTCAGCGCGACATCGATCTTCTCCGGCTCGAAATCCTCCACGATCACCGTCGTCTCGGCCAGTGCCGGCTGCTTGGGGTCGATGTGCAGCGCCACCTTCCAGACGCCGCGCATGGCATTGCCCGCCAGGTCGAGCCCAAAGGCGAAGCCGCCGGCCCCCGCGTCGGCCACCTGCCGCCGCCGATGCTCGACGCCGTCGGGCCGCGTGACGATCTCAGACAGCGACAGGCCCTCGACCGCCGCGCCCTTGGCGTCGCGCAGGGTGCCGGTGAAGAAGGCGGTCTCGCCGGTGCGGTAGATGCCGCGCTCCGACGTCAGGAACACGTCCAACGGTCCCGCCGGCGCCCGGCCGTCGACGCCCCGGTCGGTCAGGTCGAAGGGCGTCTGCGTCAGGTCGAGAAAGACGAAATCGTCAGCCGTGCCCGCCGCGGTCAGCAGCGCCGGACGGTCGCCGCCCGTGCCGCGCAGCAGGCCTGCGGGCAGCCGGGCATGGCCCGCCGCGTCGGTCTCCGCCGTGCCCAGCACCTGGTTGTTGGCGGCCACGAGGTCGAGCCGGATCCCCGCCATCGGCGCGGCGCTGCCCAGCGACCGCGCGAAGACGTGGAACCCGTCCTCGGCAGCCAGGCTGGTCAGCCCGATGTCGCTGACGACGAACCATTGGGTGGCGAAGCTGTCCTGATATTGCGGGCCGTTCCGCGCCTTGGCCGTCAGCACGTAGACCCCGGGCTCGATCTCCGGCACGATCTGCGCGACCGGGATCGCGGTCGTCACCTCGCGATTGGTCTCGCGCGTGACGCCCACCGTGCCCGTCCACACATCCTCGCCGGTCTGCGTCGCCACCTCGGCGATCTGCCATTCGGACAATTGCTGCAGCAGCCGCCCGTCGGCGATCGCCCGCGACAGCGCCCGGTCACCGATCCGCTGCAGCCGCGCCTCGATCTCGTCGGTGTTGATCGTCGTCACCGGGATCGTCGCCGCGCCGCCGGCCGGCAGCACATAGGCGTTGGTGGTGAACCGCACCGAGGGGTCGCGGTCGCGCACATAGACGCTCACCTCCACGGCCCGCGCCAGCGTCTCGCCATCCGCCGAGCGGATGCCGGGGCGGGCGACGATGCGGTAGCGCTCGCCGTGCCGCACGCCGTCGATGCAGATCTGCGACCCGCTCGCGGTCACCGGCAGGGTCTGCCCGCCGTCGACCTGCACGAAGTCGCCGGCATTCTCCGAACTGGTCAGCTGGCTGGCCAGCGGGTCCGAGAAATTCAGGCAGATGCGCGGGCTGGCCGCGTTGTTGTCGACGCTGTTGTCGACGATCCGGAAGCCATGGGCAGCGACCACCGCGTCGAGGCTAGACCGGACGTCGGACGCTTCCGCCAGGTCGAGGCTCTTGCGATAGGTCGCGATCGCCCGCTTCCAGTTCTGGGCGGCCTCGAAGGCGCGGGCGAGCGTCGCCAGCGCCGCGGCCCGTTCGTCGTCGCCGCCCGCGGTCAGATAGGCGTTGATCGCGCCGGCCTCGCGCAGCCGGTTGTTGGCCGGCTGCTCGCCATATTGCTCGGGATTGTAGGCCAGCGCCGCCTCGGCCAGGCCCTGCCAGGCGAACTGCGCCAGAGGCGCACGCTTGACCGCCTCCCGCCAGGCGCGGATCGCCTGCGGATAGGTCAGGGCCGAGCGCGCCTCGTCCGCAAGCTGCCGCGCGCTCACATCGCCGAAGCTTGCGCTGGGAGCCTCGTCCGCGATCTCCAGTCGCAGCCGCTTGGCGTCGTCCAGCATGGCGGCCGGCAGGAAGGCGAGTTCAGCGCTTCGCGCCGCAATGCTGTCGGCATCGATCGCAGCCTCGGCCACGACCCGTCCGGAAACGGCCCCGGCCACCGTCCGCAATTCGCCCACCGCCTCCTTCAGGAAGCACCACCGGCTGTTGGTGTTCAGCGTGAAGGCCTGGCAGCGATCGTCGGCAAGGCACGTCGCCGTGCACTGGTCGAGTTCGACATCCTTCAGGATCTCGTAGTCGCGACCGAAATAGTCGGCACCCTCGGTGGTGATCACCCGGCGCGCGCCGGCTTCTTGCGCAAGGGAAGGCGCATCAACCGATGCGAGACACAGCATTGCGGCCGCCGCCACAAAGAAGAGCCTGCCGAAACCGCGCATCGAATGCTTCCCCCGACAAGCCTGAAATCGGGATCATCCTATGCCGAAGCCTTTTGCCGCGCCAGAGGATTCCGGCGGGCCGGACCCGCGCGGTGCCTCGCCTAGGCCCGGCCCTGTCCTGATGCATCGGCCCGAATAGCGGGACAAACTTCGGACGATACGCTGTGCGCTTGCAGTGCGTCGGAGCGCCGTGTGTCCCGTCGGACCGACGGCTTTCTAGGCGTCCAGGCCCTCCAGGAGCGCCCGCGCCTTGCCGATCTCGTCCATGTTGATCGTATGGCCCGGCTCCGGATACAGCACCGAGATCACCCTTGCGCCGCGCCGCTCGTAATGGGCCACGGTCTCGCGCACCCTGGGCGCCGGAATGAACGGATCGCGCTCGCTGCAGCCGATGAACACCGGCAGGCCGTCGAGCCGGGCGGTCTCGTCGCGGCCCTCCACCGACGGGCCGATCAGGCCACCGCTGAAACCGAGCACGCCGCCGACGCGGCCGGGCTGGCGCGCGGCAAATTCCAGCGACAGGCAGGCGCCCTGGGAGAAGCCGGCGATCACCACCTGCTCCCCCCCGAAGCCCTTGATGGCGAGATCGGCCAGGATCGCCGCGATCCGGTCGAGCGCGGCGTCCAGATACGGCGCATTGGCCGACAGCGGCTCCATGAAGGGGCGCGGATACCACGCCCCATCATCGGCCTGCGGCGCCAGATAGGCGACGTCGACGAGGCCGATCGCCCCGGCAATGCCCAGTATGTCGGCCGCCGACGCGCCGCGCCCGTGCAGGCACACAACGACCCGGCGGGCACTGTCCAGCGGCGCTCCGGCATGGACGAGGCGGTGGGCGGTCATCAGTGCCTTGGCATCTTCAGCATTCATGGTCATGTCGTCTCCTCAGCGATCCAGCGGCTTCAGGCCAGCCTCGATCTGCGCGCGCTTGGGCTCCAGGAAGGGCGGCAGCGACAGGCTTTCGCCGAGGCTCTCCATCGGCTCGTCCACCGCAAATCCCGGCCCGTCCGTGGCGATCTCGAAGAGCACGCCGTTCGGCTCGCGGAAATACAGCGAGCGGAAATAATAGCGCTCTACCTCGCCGCTCGACGGCACGCGGAAGCCCCGCACCCGCTCGGTCCATGCGCGCAGCTCTTCCACATCCGCGGCGCGGAAGGCGACATGATGCACGCCGCCAGCGCCCTGTCCGGCCGGCGTCAAGTGCGGCTCCACCGCCACGTGCAGCTCCGCCGCCGGGCCGCCCTCGCCCATCTCGAAGACGTGGACCACCGCGCCGTCAGCCTCGTAGGTCCGGGCCTTGCGCATGTTCATCACCTCGGTCAGCACCGGCGCCGTGCGGGCGAGATCGGGCACCGACATGACGATCGGGCCCAGCCCGCGGATCTGGTGCTCGGCCGGCACGCTGCTGGCGTCCCAAGGATTGGCGTCGCCAGCGCCGCCATCATCGACGAGCCGCAGCCGCTGGCCTTCCGGGTCCTCGAAGTCGAGCGTGGCGCGGCCGTCCAGCTCGGCAATCTCGCCGACCGCGACACCCGCCGCCGTCAGCCGCGTGCGCCAATAGTCGAGGCTGGCCCGGCCGGCGACCCTGAGGCCGGTGCGCGAGACCGAATGGTTGCCCCGCGTCTCGCGCGGCGCCGGCCAGTCGAAGAAGGTGATGTCGGTGCCGGGGGTCGCCTTCCCGTCGGCATAGAACAGATGGTAGGCGCTGGTATCGTCCTGGTTGACCGTCTTCTTGACCAGCCGCAGGCCCAGCACGTCCGTGTAGAAACGCAGGTTGCCGGGCGCGTCGGCGGTGATCGCGGTCAGATGGTGGATGCCTTTGAGGGCGAGGGGCATGGCGTGGCTCCGTGGCAGGATGTGGCATGGTCCCAGATAAGCGGGCTCGCCAGAACAATTGAAAGGGCGCCATTCGTGACGAATCGTTTCTCTTTGCTGAACAGCCGTCGTCCGGAAACGAACCGGCCGTATCCTGCGAACTGCCGATCCCGCCGCCCGCGCGCGTCGTCCCGTTCCCTCTGTTCGCGGTGCCAGTTCCCATGAACCAGACAGATCTTTCGGGCCTTGTCGACGCCATTCGTGCCCGCGCCGGCGCCCGTCGCTTCATCGTCGCGCTGGCCGGCGCGCCTGGCTCCGGCAAGAGCATGATCGCCGAGCATCTGCGCGCCCGGCTGGCCGACGGCTCGCCGCCGACGGCGGAGATCCTGCCGATGGACGGCTTCCATTACGACGACATGGTGCTGGAGGCCCGCGGCCACCGCCCCCGCAAAGGCGCGCCCCACACCTTCGATGTCGACGGCCTCGCCGTCACCCTCGACCGCCTGGCGGCCGACGACGGCCGCGACGTGGCGGTGCCGGTCTTCGACCGCACCATCGAGATCGCCCGCGCCGGTGCCCGCATCATCACGCCCTCGGCCCGCATCATCCTCGTCGAGGGCAATTATCTCCTCCTCGACGACCCCGCCTGGGCGCCCCTGCGCCAGCGTTTCGACCTCACCGTGATGCTCGCCGTGCCCGAACCCGTCCTGCGGCACCGCCTGGCGGAGCGCTGGCAGGGCTTCGGCCTTCAGGGTGACGCACTGTCCGCCAAGCTCGACGGCAACGACCTGCCCAACATGCAGCTGGTACTGGAACGCAGCGTGCCGGCGGATTACGTCGTGGAGAACGGCTGACCGGCGGCCGAACGGCTGTCACCCGACAGGAACGCTGCGAACTGGCGAGACGACCGGGTCAGAACTCGATCCCCAGCTGCGCCTTCACGCCCGAGCGGAACGGGTGCTTGATCATCTCCATCTCGGTGACGAGATCGGCAAAGTCGATCAGCTCGTCCTTGGCGTTGCGGCCGGTGATGACGACATGCTTCATCTCCGGCTTGCCCTTCAGGAAATCGAGCACCTCGGCCAGGTCGAGATAGTCGTAGCGCAGGACGATGTTCAACTCGTCCAGAAGCACGAGCTTGTGCTCGTCGTCCATGATCAGCGCCTTGGCCCGCTCCCAGGCGGCCTTCGCCGCGGCGATGTCGCGCTGGCGGTCCTGGGTCTCCCAGGTGAAGCCGTCGCCCATGGCGGTCATCGTCACCTGGTCGGGAAACTTCTCCAGCACCTTGCGCTCGCCGGTCTCCCACTTGCCCTTCACGAACTGCACGACGGCGACCTTCATGCCGTTGCCCAGCGCCCGGAAGACCAGGCCGAAGCCGGCCGTCGACTTGCCCTTGCCCTTGCCCGTATGGACGATGACGAGCCCCTTCTCGATCGTCTTGGTGGCGAGGATCTTGTCGCGGGCCGCCTTCTTCTTCTTCATCTTCTCGGCATGCCGCGCATCGAGCTCGGCGTCGCTCATGCCGTCGGTGATCTTCGTGCGCTCGGGGGTCGGCTGATCGGTCATGCGGCATTCTCCGGTTCGGCGGGCGGGACGGCTGCGAGGGTCTTCTGGAAGAAGATGCGCTCCTGGCCCCGCGGATAGTCCGGCAGCCGGCCGAAGGACCGGTAGCCGATCGCTTCGTAGAAACCCGGCGACTGGAAGGAATAGGTGTCCACCCAGGCGCCGTGGCAGCCGGCTTCGACCGCGATCGCCTCGGCCTGGCGCACCAGCTGGCGGCCGAGGCCCAGGCCCCGCCAGCGTTCCGGCACGGCGAGGATCTCGATGTGCATCCAGTCCCAGTAGAGCTGGGCGATAAGGCCGCCGTCGACGCCATCCTCGCCCGTCAGGGCAAGGGTCACGAAACGCGGCGAGAAGGTAAAATCCTTCCGGGTCGAGAATTCGGCGAGCGGCGCGACGATGCGGTCCCGCAGGTCGTTCCTCGGCAGGTCCAGGCGCTCGATGGCCGGCGGTTTCGCGGATGGCGTCATGCCGATGACATGACCCGAACACCCCCCTGCTTCAAGCCCCGGCATGATGCGGCCCCCGGGATTGAAGCTCGGCCCGCGCGGAATTGGAGCGCGGCGTCCAAAGGCCCCGCGAAATCGCCTCGGCGAAGCGGTCGCGGATTTCGGCGAGCGCCGCCGGATTGTTCGCGTCGAGAAAGTCGCGCACCGGCTCGTCCATCAGGAAGGCATTGTAGGCGGCCTCGAAGTGATGGTCGCGCACGGCCCCCGTCGTCGCGGCGAAGGCGAACATGTAGTCCACCGTCGCGGCGATCTCGAAGGCGCCCTTGTAGCCGTGGCGCATGACGCCGGCGATCCATTTCGGATTGACCACGCGGGCCCGCACCACCCGGCCGATCTCCTCTTCCAGCGTACGCACGACCGGGCGCTCGGGCCGGGAATGGTCGTTGTGATAGACCACCGGCCGCGCGCCGGACAGATGCTCGGCCGCAGCCGTCATGCCGCCCTCGAACTGGTAGTAATCGTCGGAATCCAGCAGGTCGTGCTCGCGATTGTCCTGGTTCTGGACCACGGCCTCGATGCCGCCGAGCCGCGCCTCGAAGGCGCCGCGTTCGGCCTCACCTTCCGCGTCGGCGCCATAGGCATAGCTGCCCCAGACGAGATAGCTCTCGGCCAGATCGGCCTTGTCGCCCCAGCCCTTCTCGTCGATCAGCGCCTGCAGCCCTGCGCCATAGGCACCCGGTTTGGAGCCGAAGATGCGGAAGCCGGCGCGCCGCGCCGCCTCGCCGGCCTCGACGCCGTCGGCGACCAGCGCCTCCCGCTCGGCCCGCATCCGCGCCGCGATCGGATTGTCTGCCTCGTCCTCCTCCAGCGCGCCGACGGCGCGGATCGCCCGGTCGAACAGCGCGATCTGGTCGGGAAAGGCGTCGCGGAAGAAGCCCGATATCCGTAACGTCACGTCGACCCGCGGCCGGCCGAGCTCGGCCAGCGTGACGATCGCGTAGCCGGTGACCCGCCGCGAGGCCCGGTCCCAGACCGGCCGCGCCCCGATCAGCGCGAAGGCCTGGGCGATGTCGTCGCCGCCGGTGCGCATGTTCGCGGTGCCCCAGACCGTCAGCCCGATCGATCGCGGCCAGTCGCCCTCGTCCTGCAGATGCCGCGTCACCAGGAGCTCCGCCGAGCGCCGGCCGAGATCGTAGGCGGCCTCGGTCGGCACGGCGCGGGTGTCGACGGAAAAGAAGTTCCGCCCGGTCGGCAAAACGTCCGGCCGCCCGCGCGTCGGCGCGCCGGACGGTCCCGGCGCCACGAACCGGCCCGCCAGCCCGGCCAGCAGCCCGGCGATCTCCGCCGGCCCGGAACTTGTGACGGCGGGCCGCAGCCGCGCGTCGATCTCGGCAAGGACGGCGGTGGTGGCGGTCCAGCGTGTCGGTGCGGTGGTTTCTCCGGCGACGAGGCGTGCGGCGAGGATTTCGAGGCGCTCGACAGTGTCGCCGTTGCTGCGCCAGGGGTCGGCGGAGAGGGATTGCAGGAGATGTGGGCGCGGGCCAGCCCACGGCGCCGCCATGTCGCAGTCGAGGGGGTCGAAGGGGGCTCGATCTTGATCGGAAGTGGAGGATGCGGAGTAGGACGATAGACTCTCAGCCGACGCAGGATCCGCCAATACATCCGCCGCGATCACCCGGTGCAGCGAACCGTCCCCCGGCGCGCTGCCGCGCGGCAGCCGGGCCAGCGCCACCACCAGGTCCGTCAGGAGCCGCCCCTCGGGCGCCGCGCCGAAGACATGCAGCCCGTCGCGGATCTGCATTTCCTTCAGGTCGCACAGATAGGCGTCGAGCTTTTCCAGCGCCGTCTCCTCGGCCTCGCCCGGGCCGATGCCGGCATCCTGGTCGAGGCCGATGTCGCGCACCAGTTCCAGGATCTGGCCCTTCAGGAGGTCGAGGCGCCGCGGGTCGGTCCCCGCCGCCTCGTAATATTCGTCGACCAGCGCTTCCAGGTCGCGCAGCGGCCCGTAGCTCTCGGCCCGCGTCAGCGGGGGCGTCAGATGGTCGATGATCACCGCACTGGTGCGGCGCTTGGCCTGGGTCCCCTCGCCCGGATCGTTGACGATGAACGGATAGAGATGCGGCAGCGGCCCGAACACCGCCTCGGGAAGACACGCCCCGGACAGCGCCAGCGCCTTGCCCGGTAGCCATTCCAGATTGCCGTGCTTGCCCATGTGGATCACCGCGTCGGCGTCGTAGTCGGTCCGCAGGAAAGCGTAGAGCGCCAGGTAATTGTGCGGCGGCACGAGGTCGGGCGAGTGATAGGTCTCCTTGGGGTCGATATTGTAGCCCCGCGCCGGCTGGATCCCGACCAGCATCTTGCCGAACCGCGCCAGCGGCAGCGCGAAGGCGCCCCGTCCGGACAGGAAGAACGGATCGTCCTGCGGCGCGCCCCAGCGCGCCGTCACCGCCCGGCGCACCGCCTCCGGCAAGCCCGCGAAGAACGCCGCATAGGTCTCGAGCGGCAGGGTCTCGCGGATCTCGCGCGCGGTCGTTCCGGCATTTGTCGGTCCGGCCATCAGATGGTCGATCAGGCCGTTGCCGGTCTCCGGCACGCCCGTGACCTCGTAGCCTGCCGCCCGCATGGCATTGAGGACGGTGATCGTTCCAGCCGGCGTGTCCAGCCCGACGCCGTTGCCCAGCCGTCCGTCCCGGTTGGGATAATTGGCAAGGAGGATCGCCACGCGGCGCGCGCCAGCGGCCTTGCCCCGCAGCCGGGCCCAGCGCGCCGCGAGGTCTGCGACGAACGCCACCCGGTCCGGCACGGAGCGGTGCGCGACGATGTCGGTCTGCGTCAGCCCGTCCCACTCGCCCGCCGACTTGAAGGCGATCGCCCGACCGAGCACCCGCCCGTCCACCTCGGGCAGCGCCACGTTCATCGCCAGGTCCCGCGCCGACAGGCCCTGCGCGGACGCCTCCCAGGTCTCGCGCGAACCGCTCGCCAGCACCGCCTGCAGGACGATGGCGCCGCCTTCCTCCAGCACGGTCGGCACCCGCACCCCGCCCGGAGAGGAGACGGCGAACCCCGTCAAATTGACCACCACCGCCGGCGCCCGGTGCGCAAACAGCGCGCGCAGGGTCTCGATCGACACCGGATCCTTCAGGCTGGAGACATAGACCGGCAACACGTCGAGACCGCGCTCGCCCAGCGCCCTGGCCAGCGCCTCCACCGGCTCGGTCTGCCCGCTCTGGGCCAATGCTCGGTAGCAGACGATGGCGGCGAGGGGTTTGTCAGGTGCAGCTTTTTGCGCCGAGGCGTGACGCGCATCCGGCGCCGCGTCGCCGGCGCTGTCAGTCCTACCCCCCTCTGTCCTGCCGGACATCTCCCCCACAAGGGGGGAGATCGGCTGAACGCCGGCCCCCGCGCTTCGAGACTCGGCGGCGGAGGCAAGGTCGCCGTCAGTGCCGCTATCGATCTCCCCCCTTGTGGGGGAGATGCCGGCAGGCAGAGGGGGGTGTTCGTCGCTGACGTTGGCTTGGCGAGAACCGGCACCCCCGAGGTCCAGCACCCCGGCCTTCAGCAGCGGCTGCGCCTCCGGCGGCCATTCGCCGCCCGCCACGATCGCCGTCAGCGACTGCAGGAAGTTGTCCGCATTCGCCGGCCCGCCCTCGACCAGGTAGCGCCACAGCCGGTCGCGCACCTCGGGCACCATCGTGTTGTAGCGATCGAGCCCGGGATCGGGCTTGTCGTCGCCGGGCAGCACCACGAGCTGGCCGCCACTCGCCTGGGCATTGGCCAGCAGCGCATCGAGTCCATAGGGCCAGTAGGCCGCGCCGCCGAGCAGCCGCACCACCACCAGCTTCGCATGGCGCAGCGTGCGCGACACATAGGCGTCGACCGACATCGGATGCTTGAGCCGCAGGACATTGGCCAGCCGCAGCGACGAAGCCGCAGCGCCGAGCCGTCCGGCCGCCGCCGCGAGCCCCGCGATCTCCGTGTCGGCGGCCGACAGCACGACGATGTCGGCGGGCGTCTGGCCGAGATCCACCGCCTCGCCGCCGTCGTCGATCGTGCCCTTCTGGGCGAGAAGGAGATGCACGGCCCGGCGCCCTACTCCGCCGCCGCCTGCGCCGTCCCGTCGGTCAGCGCGCGGATCGTCGCCTGGATCGCCCCGCAGGTGGCCGCATCCAGCCCGTCATGCAGGCCGATGACCACGAGCCGCGTGGCGCGGGCCTCGCCCGGCTGCCAGGCCCGGTCAAAATAGGTCTCGATCCGCTGGCCGACGGCCTGCACGACCAGCCGCATCGGCTTGCCCGGCACGTCGGCAAACCCTTTCAGCCGCAGGATGTCGTGGCTCGCGATCACCGCCGACAGCCCGTCGGCGAAGGCCTTGGGGTCGCCGACCTGTCCGGCCTCCACCACGAAGCTCTCGAACTCGTCATGGTCGTGATCGTGGCCCTCGCCTTCATGCGCCAGTTCGTGGTGCGACTTGCGCTCGGCGATCAGATCCTCGGTGCCCGCGGCCAGCCCCAGCAGCACGTCGGTCGGCAGCTTGCCGCCTTCCGAGGTGACGATCTTCACGCCTGCCGCGCATTGCGCACCGATCTCGCCGCGCACCCGCTCCAGCGTCGCCGCATCGACGAGGTCGGCCTTGTTCAGGACGATCAGGTCGGCCGCCCGGATCTGGTCCTCGAACAGCTCCTCCAGCGGGTTGTCGTGGTCGAGGCTCGCATCCGCTTCCCGTGCGGCGGCAACCTTCGCCTCGTCGTCGGCGAAACGGCCTTCGGCGACGGCTGCCGTGTCGATAACCGTCACCACGCCGTCGACGGTCACACGGGTCTTCACCTCGGGCCAGTTGAACGCAGCGACCAGCGGCTGCGGCAGCGCCAGGCCCGAGGTCTCGATGACGACGTGGTCGGGCAGCCGGTCGCGGGCGAGCAGCTTGGTCATGGTCGGGATGAAATCGTCGGCGACCGTGCAGCAGATGCAGCCATTGGTCAGCTCGACCACGTCGTCCTCGGTGCAGGTCTCGATGCCGCAGCCGGTCAGGATGTCGCCATCGACCCCCAGATCGCCGAATTCGTTGATGATCAGGGCGATCTTCCGGCCGCCGGCATTCTGCAGCATGTTGCGGATCAGCGTCGTCTTGCCCGCACCGAGAAAGCCGGTGACGACGGTGGCTGGTATCTTCTGCAAGGCTTCAACCTTTCAGGGTGAGCGGCAGGCCGGCGGCGACGAAGATCGCCTCGTCGCACGCGGCCGCGACAATTTGGTGGAGACGCCCGGCGTGGTCGCGGAAGCGCCGCGCCATGGCATTTTCGGGCACGATCGACAGCCCGACTTCATTGGTGACCAGGACGACCAGCCCCGGCGGCCGGGCCGCCAGGCAGGTGGACAGCCGGTTCGCCTCCGCATCGACGTCGTGGTCGGCGAGCATCAGGTTCGACACCCACAGGGTCAGGCAGTCGACGAGCAGTGCCGTCTCCGGCGCCGCCTCGCGCTCGATGGCGGCCACGAGATCGAGCGGCGCCTCGACGGTGCGCCACGGCGCCGGCCGACGCGCTTTGTGCGCGTCGATCCGGTCGGTCATCTCGGCGTCGAAGGCCTGCCCCGTCGCGATGTAGACGGGGGCGAGACCGGAGCCGCCGACGCGGCGCTCGGCGAGCGCGCTCTTGCCCGAGCGCGCGCCGCCGAGGACGAAGACGAGGCGGCCGGCTGCGCCGGCCTCAGGCGGCAAGACCGACGATCGCCATGAGCTGCTCGCCGAGGACTACCGCCCCGGCGCCCGCGACGACGCCGCCCGACACCCGCAGGCCGAAATTCTCGCGCGCCGAGCGGCCGCTGCCCAGAAGCGTGACCGCAACATGGCCCGCCGCCACAGCGACGGCGTACTGGATCGCCGCAAAGCCGATCAGATAGGCGGCCACGACCCCGGACTCCGAGCCGACCACGGCCTCGCCATAGGCATAGCCGTGGAACAGGCCGGCAATGGCGAAGAGCCCGCCGGTCACCACCATGCCGTAGGCCCGGCCGGACAGCGCCAGCACGCCGATGGCCGCCACCGACAGGGCGATGACGAATTCCGCCGCCGGCAGGTCGAAGGCCATCAGGTGCAGCAGCGTGCCGGCGATGGTGGCGCCGATGAACAGGAGCGGCGCGGTGAAGCGGTGGGCGGTCAGCGCCGCCAGCAGGCCGACACCGATGATGAAGGCCAGGTGGTCGAGGCCGATCACCGGGTGCGCAAGGCCCGAGAGCAGGCCGTCGGCCATGCTCTGGGGCGCCATGCCGCCGGTCGGGTGATGGGCAAAGGCCGCGGTGGGCAGAAGGGCCAGAAGCGCCGTGACGGCGAAACGGTTGCGGAAAGGCATGAAGACAACTCCCGTGTCCTGTTGGAACGGACGCGGATATGCCCGGGAACCGGCGTTTCCCCCATAGCTCCATGGCCCGAGGGCCGATGGATCGAAACACAGGTCCGCCAGGAACATCCCGTCCCGTAGACGTCGCACGTGGATGGCAGGTCTCCTGGCTCGCGGGTCGTCGGGCTTCGCCTGGCCTTCCCGGAGAGATCTCCAGTGGCTGTTGCCGGCGCCCCCGGGCCTTTCGGGCCCGATGATCGCCGGTGGTGAAGACCTCGCCGCTCTACAGTCGCGGGGTCGGCTGCGATATGGGCCCCCTGCTTGGGTCGGCCCGTCGCATTCCCTCTTCGCCCCTGCCGCGTGGCGACGGGGGAACCATCCTTCGACGGACCCGGCGCAGGCGCCGAATCCGAACCTTCGCAGACTAGCGATCGGCCCGCCCGACGCAAGCCATTTCGCCGCACCATGCAGGGCAATCGCATTTCAGAACAGGCTGAGCAGGCGAGAGAGGAATGCGTTGTCCCAGCCTGCCCTTTGGAATTTCCCTTTCAAGGATTCCTTTGAGCCGTCCTTCTGCATGACGTTGAGCGCCATGTGGCGCAGCACGGCGAGGTTTTGGGGGCCGTTGCCGAGGCGGGTTCGATCCTGGTCCTCGTTCAT
>NZ_JAZHLI010000180.1:0-1854 GCF_036549475.1 Aurantimonas sp. A2-1-M11
TCATCGACGCATGCTGCGATGCCTGGAACCGCGCCACCAAAGATCAAGCCCGCATCCGGTCCCTCTGCAACTATCCCTACATCAAAGCGGTCAGTTCATGAGCTGGTCGGTATTATTCTGTGGGTAGGCGATGGATGCAGCAATGCAAGCGCTCGCCCATCCCCCCAAAATGCAACAGGTGGCACGCGTTTCCGTTAGGGCAGATCGTGCTATGATCAGACGGCCGCGGCGAGCCTCCCTCACTGCGACATGCCCGGCAGCGTTGGTTCTGGGACCTTCGCCGGACCACTTGTCCCCAGCATCGCCTCAATGCTGCGGACGGTATGTCGTGCGGGACGAATCCCCCGTTCGACAGGCCCGACAGCGAACCTCCGGCACACGTGCTGCGCTGTCGGGCCGCCATCTTCTTGAAATAGTCGACGTGCTACTCTTCCGGAGTCGCGGCGGACGGCCACCTCGCCAGCGATCAGGCCCGGCAGCGTTCCAGCCTGACCTGGGATGCTGCCGGGCCGACTTCACCTACGGCCTGGCATCGTGCTATTGAAAGGTACTTGCGGCGTAGGAAGGCTCCTGCTGCGACCAGGCCCGGCAATGGTGCGTGTTCCGACGCCTTCTGCCGGGCCGCCCTACTCCATCATCGGTCACCTGCTGCCCGCCTTGCCAAATGATGGTCGGCGGCTGCCAGATAGAATGTACGGGCTGGTCGCGGGCGCGACGGGCGCCAAGTGTTGATCGACGAAGGTCAATCCCAGCTATGGTCCAACGAGGGGCAGCAGTGGCGCCGGTAGAGCCCACGTCAGAACCGAAAAGCCATCGACACGCGTCGGATGGGGCGCACCGGTCCAACCGTATTCACGAAATAGTCGTAGCTCATCATCCGCCCGCCCCGCGACGAAATGAAGGCTCGTGCGTTCTCCTGCCAATGGACAACCATGTGACAACCGATCCGAAGATGCCTCCGCCCGTCGCCGGTACAAACGGCTCCGCAAACGCCACGGCATTGAAAGACACGAATGCTCAGCCTCGAGACGAGAGCATCGGTCAGTCAGCTAGCGGCTCACCCGACGAAACTCGCACTCTGTTTGAAGTTTGAAGCAGGCTCGAACGAGGAAGCGCGGCTCGTCGACGCTGTAATCGAAGCCGAAGCACTGCCGGATGGCTCCAATCCAGAAATGCCGTACGACGTCGATCGCGCGCTAGAGCGAACAGCGGTAAAGCCGAGAGGCTAGTGGAGACTCTTCTGCTACGTAGGCAGCCGTCCATCCCCAGAAGCCCCTGGTCCGCCGTTCCGGTGCAACCGCACGATGATCTGTCGTCGCGATTCGAGCTTGAGAACGCCGACACCCGCGAGAAGGCGATCCGCCTCTGCAGGAAATCGCCCGCCACCCCCATTCGGCCGCCGCGCGCTCCGACAGCGCCCAAGTGATCGACGAGTTGCTCCGCGCCACCGGCTATGCTGACGTGGCAGGTGCTTGGAACGTGGTGAGCCGGGAGTGGGATTTATGCCTGATAAGCGCGTCGAAAACCTGAAAAGGTGGATGCGGCATTTTCAGGAGCAACGGGATTGGCTGCTTTCTCTCGACTGGGCGGACGACAGAGGCGGCGCACAACAGACTGCGGATGAGATCGCCAAGACGATCGCGCTTTATCAAAAGCTGATCGAGAGGCGGCAAACCCAGATCTCAGGGCATGACTGACCCGAACGCAATCGACACCCTCGGAAAGCTGGTCGACAACGAGATGGGGTCGTGTCCCCACAGGTGGTGTAGCTCGGCGATAGCGTCGCCAATCTCGTCCGCGCCTTTCATCGCGCTGTAGGACGAGATTGGCGGCGCGGTGGTCACCAGCGGTTTC
>NZ_JAZHLI010000181.1:0-1777 GCF_036549475.1 Aurantimonas sp. A2-1-M11
CAAAGCGTGGGGCAGATCAGTTCACCTCGCTATCGAGCGAGGTCACGCGGCAAACTCAGGAGAGCACACAGCAGGCCCGGCAGAACATGCAGGTCATGACGCAATCGGGCGCAGTGCTCGCTAGCGGCTACCAGGATGTTTCGCGGGAATGGCTGGCCATGTCGCAGGCACTCTTCCAGAAGAATCTGGACGGGCTGAACGCCATGATGCGCTGCCGGTCCCTGCCAGAGCTGATCGCCACCCAGAGCTCGCTCGTCCGCGACAACATGGAACTCACCATCGAAAACAGCCGGCGCATCGCCAAGCTGTCAGTGGGCGTCGCCGACAAGGCTGGCCGCTCCTTCGAGGAGCAGACGAGCAAGAATTCGGAACGGTCCAAGCGGGCTGCCTGAACGGCATCGTAGTACCTGAAAGGGCGCCCCCGGGTTTCGACCGGGGGTGCCAATCATGCATCTCGGTAAGAGGCGGACCGGGGCTCGCTGAACGACTTCAGTGCGTTCTTCTCATCCGTTCCAGGGCATCAGCGCCACCAGGGATCGGTCTAACCAGTTTGCGTAGCTTCACTGATTAGCGGCCCGCGCCCGTGGACGGCCCGGCATCCGCCGGGCGCACAGTCGGCTCCGTCGCCATGAACCACGCTACCGGGAAATGGTTCTTGCGTTCGCCGCGGGGCTGAGTGGGGCAGGGCGTTCGGCTTGGCGCGCCGCTGCGCGAGAGGGATCTGGTTGTCGCCGTCGCGTGGAATGCGCGCAGTTGGTTCCAGTCGACTGATTTTGACTTCATGTATCTGTGTACATCATTGTTCCGTTAGGCAATTGCCACGTTGAGCGCATATGCTAAGGCTGAGCCGACAAGGAGAGCCTGTCATGACCAACGCAGGCGATGCCCGTTTCTGGGACAGGGCTTCACGACGATACTCCAAGGCGAAGATTTCGGATCAGGGTGGCTATGAGCGGACGCTGGAGCGGACCCGCGCGCTGCTGAGACCGGACGACCGGGTGCTGGAACTTGGCTGCGGAACGGGATCTACTGCGCTGCGGCTTGCGGCAGGTGTGCAGAGCTACCTCGCCACAGACATTTCCACTGGGATGATCGCCCGCGCGGAGGAAAAGGTTGCAGCCAGCCCTGTTCCCGGCCTGGCATTCCGGACGGCGACAGCAGAAAGTGTCGCATCCGAGCAAACTGCGTTCGATGTCGTGCTTGGGTTCAATTATCTTCACCTGGTCCGCGACCTTCAAGACACGCTCCGCCGCGTCCATGGTCTGCTACGGCCGGGAGGCCTGTTCATCTCCAAGACCCCCTGCCTTGGGGACATGAATTTCCTCATTCGAAGCGTTCTTCTTCCGTGCATGCGTGCTGTCGGATTGGCCCCGCATGTCTCCGTCCAAGGCGCGCGGGATCTAACCCGGCTGGTGGACGCGGCGGGTTTCGACATTCTTGCCAACGAGAGCCATGCGACCAAAGGCAAGGACACCCGCCCCTTCATCGTCGCGCGGAGAACGTGAAGTCGCATGTCCGCTTCGGAGTCGCGGCAATGCGGACCGGACAACAAGCAGGAGAGTATGCACTACTGGGGCCGCTTCCTGAGTTGGAGCTTGCGGACCTGTAAATGCGTCCTCATTTCAGCGGATGCACAGCGTGGTTGGTCCGTCTGATCGGACCCTCAAGTGCGATTCCCTGTCGTAGCGGCGGAGATTAGCCATGGTGGCATGGTCGACCGGAACGGAATAGAGCAGAGGTGGGCGGCGGACGGCTCGAAGCGGGACGAGCGGGGCCG
>NZ_JAZHLI010000182.1:0-1758 GCF_036549475.1 Aurantimonas sp. A2-1-M11
TGGCTTGTCTGGTTCCTGCAAGCAAGCCAGCCAAAAACGGCGAAACCGCATACGTCCAAACGTCTTTCCGGGTGCGTCGCTTCAACGGCTTAGCCATTATTCAGGGCGGACTTGATAGGTTGGGATGTGGTGCTTGCGCTCCTCTCCGAAGGCAGGGTCACACGTTCGAATCCTGTCGGGTGCGTAGCCGACCGGGCAGGCGCTTTTACGGCGTCGTGACGTCGGGACGAACGAACCGATGTGGGGGAGGGTGCCGAGGGTGTGGCTTGTGTTGGCCGCCTCGCTGAGCCTTCAGCGAGGGCAGTCCGTTGGACAACCGGCGACGGCGTTGCCGCATCTTGTCGCGAGTCATCGGAAAAGTGAAAGCGAGATGAGGGTGCAGTTCCCACCTCTCCATTCCGGGAGACACGAAATCGACGTCAGGGGAACCTGCGCCGCAATTGGGAGGGGGAGGCCCGCTGACGAAACAGCGAGCCCACCATGATCGGTTAGTTGAACGTGTGGAGCATCAGTTTGAGACTGCCATCTTCCTGCTTCTGAAAGACATGAGTGGCGATCCCGCCGATATCAGCCCCGTCCCCGCCTTTCGCGCTCCAGCGCGCTGCGGCGATGATCTGGTCGCCACTGTCCATGACACGGATGACCTCGAGATTGTGTTCGGTAACACCGGCTTCAAAGAGCCCGTTGAAGAACTCCTGGATTTTCTCGGGTCCCTCGATGACGTCATGGGTCGGCGGTAGAAAAACAGCATCATCCGTATAGGTCGCGCCAACTTTTCCAGCGTCACCACTGTTGAAGGCGGCGTTCCACGACTGATACGCAGCATTGACGTCATCTTCGGACGCACTGAGGGCGACGGCCGGAGCGGTTATCAAGAATACTGTGGCCAATAGCGGCTTTATATTTCGCATATCGAGTTCCTCCCGCATTTCTTGTTTTGGCAGATGCCCTATTTCAGCATCGCAGCGCCAAGGCTTACACAAACCATGCCCCAACGCCAGGGTGTGCCAAATGAGCACAACGATCCGCTGGCTGCCGGCACATGACATCGCTTCCGATGGCGACCTCCTGCGGATAGAGCAGAGGTAGCATTAAGAGCATCTTGCTCTCGATGAGCTTGGACCGTCGTGAGGCCAGACAAGAGAATCGATGTGAGTGAGGGTGCCGAGGGTGTGGCGTGCTGGCGGGTTAAGCAGGCTGCCCAGTTGCTACGATCGGTTTGCCTGCAATCGGCGCGCGGCGGGCTTGCCCTAGCCTCGGCGCAAGCTCATAGGCGCGCATGGCATCGCAGTTTCGCGCTCCCAAGCTGTTCTAGCGTCTTTATCACCGGCCTAAGGCTGACTCAGTGGACGCCTGTCGTTCAACTGGGGTTCAGAATGTCTCGCCTAGAGCTTAAACGAGGTTCACATCACGGAACGCCGGGAGTGACCATAAATTGGAGTTCTCCATGTCATTTCGCATCGTTCTATTGCTGGCCTCTGCCTCAAGCGCGGCGCTGGCACAGGCCTCTTTCGCCGGCGAGAACGACCGACCACTCCTTCTGTTAGCCCAAGCGGAAAGTGTGCTGCCGTTGGGCGATGGCACCGCCGTCGAGCAGGAAGCCGCAGCCGCCGAGGCAGCCCGCGTCGCTGAGGAAGAAGCCGCTCGTCTGGCGCAGGAAGCAGCCGCTGCCGCCGAACAGGAAGCGGCAGCCCAGGCGGCCGCCGAGCAGGAAGCCGCAGCCGCCGAGGCAGCCCGCGTCGCTGAGGAAGAAGCCGC
>NZ_JAZHLI010000183.1:0-1726 GCF_036549475.1 Aurantimonas sp. A2-1-M11
AGCGCCATGGCCGAGGTCATCTCGACCATCGCCGCCTCGGCCCGCGAACAGGCGACGAGCCTGCGGGAGGTCTCCGGCGCGGCCGACCAGATGGACAAGGTCACCCAGCAGAATGCCGCGATGGTGGAGGAGGCGACGGCCGCGAGCCAGACGCTGACCAACGAGACCGAGGAACTCACGGCGGCGATGGCGAAATTCCGGACGTCGGCGGGCCCGGCCGGTCGCAGCGCGCCTGTCCTGGCCGCATCGCGTGGCCTGCGCTTGGTGGCCCGCACCAAGAGGCAGATGAAGACGACCGGCCGCGGCGGCCTTGCGCCCGCCGCCCGCCCCGAGACCGAAAGCTGGGCGGAGTTCTGACCGGCTCGTCCGTTCCCACGAAAGGTCATCAGCCAACAGTCGGTCGAGCATCTCGACCGGCTGTTGGCATTGCGCAACCGGCAACGGGATGGTGTCCCGGAGCCGCCGCCGCAGGATTTGGGGCAGAACGGTGACGAGCCTAAGGATGGTTTAACGAGTTTGGGCATAATGTCGCAGGGATTTACTTATCGGGACCTGCCGCCATGAGCCTTACGATCTCCAAGAAACTCACTGCGCTGATCGCCTTGGCGGTTGTAGTCTGCATCACCGTCGTCGGCACGCAGCTGTATTCGTTGCGCCAGGTCGTGCAGGATCAGCGCGAGGACCTGCTCAAGACGCAGATCGATTCAGCCGCCTCCATCGTCGAGCGCTATCGCGCAATGGCCGATGCCGGGCTGATGTCGCAGGACGCCGCCCAGAACCACGCGAAAGGCGTCCTGGCCGGGATGACCTACGGCTCCGGCGACTATTTCTTCGTCACCGACTACGAGGCGGTGATGCTGGTGCATCCCAACCAGTCGCTGGTCGGCAAGAACATGTGGGACAACCGCGACCCGGATGGCTTCCCCCTGTTCCAGCACCTGATCGCGCAGGCACAGGCCGGCGGCGGTATCACCCCGTATCTGTGGCCGCGCCCGGACAGCGAGGCGCCCGTTCCCAAGCTGAGCTATTCGGCTGCCGTTCCCGCATGGCAGTGGGTCATCGGCACGGGCGTTTATGTCGACGACCTCAATCAGATTTTCCTCAGCGAGGCATGGAAGTCGCTGATCCTGTCGCTCGCCCTGCTTGGTGTGCTCGTCGCCTGCGCCATTCCTCTGGCGCGAAGCATCTCACGGCCACTGTGTGCCATGACCGGCACCATGCGCGCCCTTGCGGCCGGCGATACCTCCGTGTCGATCCCGGGAGCAGGCCGGCACGACGAGATCGGCGAGATGGCTGGAGCGGTCGAGGCCTTCAAGCAGGCGGGTATCGAGCGTGACGGATTGTCCGCCGAGGCGGAAGCCGCCCGTGCTGCCAAGGAAGCGGAACTCCTCGAGCAGGAGAAGATCGGCGAAGGCTACGTCAAGGCCCACGAGTTCTTCATGGCCGAGGTCAACGAAGGCTTCCAGCGGCTGGCCGACGGCGATCTGACGGCGCGTCTCGACAAGGAATTCACCCCCGACTACGAGGGCGTGCGGGCGTTGTTCAACGACAGCGTGGCGAAGCTCGAAGTCGCCTTTGCCGGCGTCGTGACCTCCATCACCTCGATCCGCACGGGTCTCGGCGAGATCAACACGGCGTCGAACGACCTGGCCCACCGCACCGAGCAGCAGGCGGCCAGCCTGGAGCAGACCGTCGCGGCGCTGGGCGAAGTGACCCAGGCCGTCAA
>NZ_JAZHLI010000184.1:0-560 GCF_036549475.1 Aurantimonas sp. A2-1-M11
ATGCAGAAGGACGGCTCAAAGGAATCCTTGAAGGGGAAATTCCAAAGGGCAGGCTGGGACAATGCATTCCTCTCTCGCCTGCTCAGCCTGTTCTGAAATGCGATTGCCCTGCCAATCGCACCGAAGTCGGTTGACACGTTCATCAAAAGGATGAAAGCGATCTCTGAAAGCGAGTTGAAAAGCCTCCAGGAGAACGTTCTCAGCACGAAGATCCGGGTGTTCGGTAACGTCGCCGTCGCGACAGCGGTGTGCGGAATGTCGGAAAACGGGTCCGAATCCAAACGGGGGGGGGTGGAGGCAATCTTGCTGGTCAAGGATCAGGACCGCTGGCTTATTGCGGCCCAAGCTTGGGACATGGAGACGCCCGACAAGGTTATTCCTGCAGACCTGCTTGACGAAGACTGAGCGCTCCTGGAACGCAGGCTTCTGATTGACGATGCAGATGGCAGTTTTCTTGAGTGAAATATCGGGGCCACAATAGTATTTCATGCAATCTCCGTTGTTATTGTTATTATCGAAACTCTGCGAGTTGGCGAGGACGGCCGTGGCCGTCCTCGCTA
>NZ_JAZHLI010000184.1:669-1704 GCF_036549475.1 Aurantimonas sp. A2-1-M11
GGCCGTCCTCGCTACTGATATACGGCCATCTCAAGGCCGCATTACAGTATCTTATGCGCCCGCTCCGTTGTTGTTTTAGTAGCAAAAATAAAATTAGATCAACAAGAGATTGCAGAAAAAGTGGCCAATGAGATATTTGATCTTGGCATCGAACGAGACCAGATGTGTAATCAGGCGAAGGCATATTTGTACTGCTTTGAGGTGATGTGTCCTGAAACTGGTTTTATGGTGCCGCTGTCAACGAGCTGTACTAGAATTAACGGCTTCCGCCCCTTCCAGTAGGCGCCAAGCACGGACAGCGTCTGACCTTGCTTGGCATCGCGTTCCTTCTTCGCCTCATACGACATCGCATTCGGCGAGAATGCCTTCTCAATCAAAGACGGTGCGTCCTTTAGGCTGAACGGCACGATTCCTTTAACATGGACATTCATCGCTATCGGTCTCCGAACAGAGGCAGCGGGAAAAGATCACCATCGGATGGCCCCACAGGTCTCTTCTTTTTGTTTGCTACTTTCGGTCCAGGAACCTCGGTAAAAGCCACTCGAACAGCCTTTCGCCAACCCACATCGGCGGCGTCTGCTTCTCCTGTGGCGACGTCACACATCCGAAATAGCCACCACTTTTCTTCGCGCTTCAGTGCGATCCAAGATGCGCACGCCACCGGATAGAGCGTGGAGTCTGCCTTCTCAACCGCCCAAGCCAGGGGACACAGTTCCCGCCCGAGCAATCGCTCCACGGCATTGTCACCGGCATTCCAGCGTCCGATGGTCAGCTTCTTTTCGCGCAGTCTCTCGTTCAGGACGCGTTTCGCCTCATCCCGAATTGCATTCCACGCCCGACGAGGCAGTCGGCAGCGGAGGATGTGATCGTCGCCACCCGAAACTGCAATCAGTCCGAAGTGCTCGATGATGGTAACTGCTCACGTCGGTGGCATTCTGTCTTGATTTGAGGGGCTGGATATGAGTCAAGATTCCCATGACTCACCCGCCCCGACGCTTGCTGACCGACGCTGATAAGGACGCCCTGCTGGATCGG
>NZ_JAZHLI010000185.1:0-1627 GCF_036549475.1 Aurantimonas sp. A2-1-M11
AGCAGCGTCGGATCGCGATCGGTCAGCGGCCGCGGACCGCCGCCTTCACGCCGGACGCGGCCGTGCGGCAGCGGCGGCGCGTCAAGGTCTTTCAACCCGCGCCCGATCGTCGATCGGGCGAGCCCGGTGATCGACGAGACCGCCGCCAGCCCGCCCCGGCCCGCTGCTCGCGCCTCGCTCGCGGCGAATACCCGCCGGCCCCGCTCGTCCCGCTTCGAGCCGTCCGCCGCCCACCTCTGCTCTATTCCGTTCCGGTCGACCATGCCACCATGGCTAATCTCCGCCGCTACGACAGGGAATCGCACTTGAGGGTCCGATCAGACGGACCAACCACGCTGTGCATCCGCTGAAATGAGGACGCATTTACAGGTCCGCAAGCTCCAACTCAGGAAGCGGCCCCAGTAGTGCATACNCCCGCCGCTGCGACAGGGAATCGCACTTGGATGAGTCATACTGTCGCAGCCCAAACCCAACAGAACCGATTCAGTAGTGAATGCAGATGTCCTATGGACCACAACGTCTGGGCTCCTGGTGTGTCCGGGTGGCGCGAGGTCGTGGCCGAGGGCTATCCGGCGTGGGTGCAGCCGAGCGGCGCGCATGACGCCTACCAGATTGGCGACCGCGTATCGTTCGAGGGCGCGAACTACGAGAGTGTGATCAATGCGAACGTCTGGAGCCCGGCCGGCTATCCGGCTGGTGGAAGACGATCGCCTGACGATCTCGCCGCCCATCGCGGCATCATCAACGCCCTCGCCATGCGCGGGGATAGGGCGGTCCTGGGGGCCGCCTTTTTCATGGGGTCGCAGGGTCAGATCTTCCTGCTGCTTTCGGCATATTGAGCGCTGCTCTTACAGCGTTCAGTTGTGGACAATGATCAATCCTTAAGTTTCAGGCCAGCTTCTGATGCCGAAAGATAGTCATATGGCCTCGGGGGAGATCGCTATGTCTTTTCATTTCCACACGCGCACGCACGAATCAGAAAATTCGCTGAAAGTTGTACGAGGAATAATGAACGGTTTGGCGATCAGCGCGGTTTTGTGGATCGGCATTCTAGCGAGTGCATGGGCGATATTCGCCTGACTGGCGGCCTGAATTCGAAGGTCCGTCGGACCAGAGCATCAACGGTGCGGGCGGTAGGCGGCCCAGCGGTATCGAGGTGGGCAGTGAGACGCCGCCGGGCCTGGCCGCAGCGCGGGGGATGGTCCGGCCACGGTTAGCCGACGATATCACGCGCTGCGCCAGACGCCATCGATCGGCGGAGTGGCAGCACACATGCCTGGCCCACGGCGCTGCCACCCCTAGTCGCGGGAGGTCGCCGCCAACCCACGACTGATTGATCAAGCAGCCCGCGGCTGGTCTATCCCGTTTTCGTCGAGCGGCTGTCTGACAGTCTTCACAGGATATCAGGCAACGGCCCCGTCGCAGATGCTGTAGCCGCGGGCAGTCTCGCCGCTATTTGGCCTTACGGGACAGACACATAGGGCGCCCGAAGGGCATCTAAACGGAGTATTCGAGATGGTTATCAGATCCGCGGTTATCGCGCTTGTCGCATCGACCCTAGTCGTTTCGGCGGGTTGTAGCCGCACCCAGCGCACGGTGGCCGGCGCCGGCATCGGCGGCGTCTCGG
>NZ_JAZHLI010000186.1:0-1576 GCF_036549475.1 Aurantimonas sp. A2-1-M11
CAGCTACACCAGCGTCACCGACCTGGAGGCGACCATCTACAACTACCTGGCGCAGCACAACTCCAGGCCAAAGCCCTTCCAGTGGACAAAAACCGCCGACGATATTCTCGAACAGGAACGACGTGC
The DNA here is from genome assembly GCF_036549475.1 of Aurantimonas sp. A2-1-M11. NCBI lineage: Bacteria > Pseudomonadati > Pseudomonadota > Alphaproteobacteria > Hyphomicrobiales > Aurantimonadaceae > Aurantimonas > Aurantimonas sp. A2-1-M11. The sequence goes on from NZ_JAZHLI010000186.1 coordinate 127, forward strand.
GCGGGACAAACTCGATGAAGTCCGAGGCAACAGGTAGCAAGTGTCGGACTCGGAACACTAGGAGTTGGCCGGCTTCAAATCGGAACGGCGGCCGGAATGAAATCGGAACAGGTGGCCGGCTTCATTTTTTGGAATGCATGGCCAGCTTCGTCGGAATACGCAATGTCTCATCGAAAAGCGTCTCACGAAGGCGATTTCGCTTGACGGCTGGTCGGGCAATCTCAGCGGTGGGGTCGCCGCTCACTCACGAAGTTGCGCCCGTTTCGTCGAGGATGAGCCGAGCGGTTTCTTCCGGCTGATCCCACATGGGAAAATGCCCGCATATCTCGAACCAATGCAGCTTTGCGGATGGAAACGCCTCCATCGCCCTCTCGGCTTGTCGTGGCAGGCACAGACGATCTTGGCGGCCCCATCCGATGACGATGGGGCGAGATGTCCCCGCCGCTGGTCCCACCTGTTCCGGGGCGGTCACGAGGTCGCGCACGAGCGCGTCGAAGGTCTTGGTCGCGGCAAAGCTCTTCAGTTCGGTCGCCACGACGTCACCGTCCAGCTTCCAAGGACGTGCCGACAGCTGCGCCAGGAGCATGCTACGGGTCACAGCGGACCGGGAGAGGGTCGGTAGTGCAGGCCCGAGACCGCGCACGAGCCGGATCGACGCGTCAAGCGTTGAGCGGAAGTATGTCCGCTCCCAGCCTCGCCAGAAGCCGCCAGGATCGAGCGCGATCGTCGCTCCGACACTCCCGCGGCGCGACATCTCAAGCACGATCCTTGCGCCGAGCGAGCTGCCGACGATGTCGATGCCCTCAAAGCCCTGTTCGACGATAAAGGTCTCGACACTGTCGGCGAGCCCGTTGAACGTGTCGCTGTTGGCAGCCGCTGGCGTTTCGCCATGCCCGGGTAGGTCCAGGGCCACGATTTCGCGTGTCTCGGAGAGCGCAGGAAGGATCGTGGTCCAGGATCGCCACGATCCTCCGAGGCCATGCACTAGGAGAAGCGGAGGGCCCGCGCCCTCACGAATGAAATTCAGCATCCGGGCCTTTCTCGGTCCCAAGCGGGGTGAAACAAGGTGTACCCTCGGCCGCACCGTGAGTTTGATGACAACGTGGAGATCAACACTTTGATCCTCACGCCGGCCCGGTCACCCGGCCCGCGCCCTGCCGATCACGTAGTTCATCGAGCGCGTTGTAGGTGGACTTTTACCGTTCAGCCGCCAGACGGTCACTGCCAGCCCGTACTGTAATGCCGGTCGGCCATCGCCCGACTGATCCGCAGCTCCCGGCAGATCGGCTTCCACGGTGTGCCGTTCGCCCGCAGCCAGACAAGCCGAGCATCGTCCTTGATAGTGTCCCACCATGTGGTGTAGCTGACGGCGATGGCCGAGCGGTTCCGGCCAAGCCGGATTGATCAGCGTGCCACGGCTGGCAGGCTAACGAACGGATCATCGCTCAAG
>NZ_JAZHLI010000187.1:0-1567 GCF_036549475.1 Aurantimonas sp. A2-1-M11
CTTGCGATTACCCATAAATCGGCGTGACTGCTGATCTGGCTCCGGGCCAAAGTTCTTGAATGGGAGGAATCGCTTGTGATTCCTGTGTGAGCACCTGTTGATTCGGAGGTGCTCGATGAAGGGAAGGAATGAGCGGCGATCTGCCAGCATGGGGCATTGGTCGGAAGGCGAAGCGGATGCCACAGCGTTCAGCGACGTGCGTCTCGGCCGCCGGTTTGCCGATCTGCTTCGCCGTTTCGGCGACCGGATAGGTGCGACGATCCCGCTGGCCTGCCAAGACTGGGCGAACACCAAGGCGGCCTACCGGTTCTTTGCCAATCCGAACGTCGAGGAAGGACAGATCCTCAGCGGCCACTTCGAGGCGACGAAGACGCGCTATACCGCGTGCGAAGGCCCGGTTCTCGTCCTTCAGGACACCACCGAGTTCACCTACCAGCGCCGCGATCCGCATGCCGTCGGCTTCACCAAAAGCGTCAACAGCGGGCGCGACAAGAAGGGCCGCCTGCGTCATCACGCGGTCTGCGGGATCCTCATGCATTCCAGCCTGGCCGTCACCGTGGAGGGGCTGCCGCTCGGCCTTGCGGCGGTCAAGTTCTGGAACCGCGAGAAATTCAAGGGTACCGCCCAGCTCAAGCGCAAGATCAATCCGACGCGTGTGCCGATCGAGGCGAAGGAAAGCATCCGCTGGCTCGACAATCTGCGCCAGTCACTGGCCCTGCTCGGCCAGCCGGAGCGATGCATTCATGTCGGAGACAGGGAAAGCGACATCTACGAACTCTACTGCCTCGCCCGTGAGCTCGACACCCATTTCGTTGTGCGCACCGTCGTTGATCGGCTTGCCGGCGACGGTGATCACACGGTGGCGGCGGAGATGCTCAATGCCCCAAGCGCGGGCGAGCACGCGATCGATGTGCGCACCGATGGCGACACGGTCGAGCGCATCACGTTCGACATCCGCTACAAGCGGATCCGAGTCTGTCCGCCGATCGGCAAGCAGAAACGGTATCCATGCCTTGACCTGACGGTGATCCACGCGGCGGAGATCGGAACGCCGAACGGCCGTAAGCCGATTCTCTGGAAGCTCGTGACAGACATCAACGTGAATTCCCTTGAAGAGGCTGTCGAGAAGCTCCGTTGGTACGCCATGCGCTGGAAGATCGAGGTCTTCCACAAGGTCCTCAAATCAGGATGCTGTGCAGAGAACGCCAAGTTGCGTACCGCCGACCGTCTCGCCAACCTTCTGGCACTTTTCAGCATCGTCAGTTGGCGGGTGCTGTGGATGACCATGATCGCCCGCGCCGAGCCCGATGCTCATCCGTCCGCGGCCCTGACGCCATCAGAAACCGCCATCCTCGACCGCCTCATTCCCGATACCGGCAACCGAGGCGCAAAGCCGAATACGCTCCAACTCTACATGACGAAGCTCGCTCGTCTTGGCGGCTATCTGGCCAGGAACTCTGATCCGCCTCCCGGAAACACCGTCATGTGGCGGGGATGGCGACGGCTCATCGACATCCAGATCGGAGCCGAAATCCACCAAGGCCGAACTTATGGGTAATCGCAAGCC
>NZ_JAZHLI010000188.1:0-1508 GCF_036549475.1 Aurantimonas sp. A2-1-M11
CGATCGGCGGCGGAGACCGAAATGGTAACCCCTGTGCGCATGCAGCAGACTCGCATGCGAGCACACCGATGTGAATCCCACACCGGACTCTTTCGTTCCGGTCAATCCAGTAGTATAAGCTGGTCTCGTATTTGGGAGGGCGTAATGCAGGCCAAAGACGTTATGACAGATGAGGTCATAACTGCCCGCCCCGGTGCGACCGTGGCCGAGATCGCCGAGTTGCTTTTGAAGCATCGCATTAGCGCGGTCCCGATACTGGATGATGCCGATCGGGTCGTCGGAATCGTCAGTGAGGGCGATCTCGTGCTTCGTATAGACGATGCTGCTGATCATGGATCGTGGTGGCTCCGATTGTTCGCGGGTCCAGGATCGCCAGCCGCATACGTCAAGCGGCACGGCCGTCGCGCGGAAGATGTCATGACGCGAAATGTGATCTCGGTCGCGCCGGAAACGCCCTTGGGTGAAATCGCTCATTTGCTGGAGCGCAGACGCATCAAGCGGGTGCCCGTTATTGATCAAGGAGGGCGATTGGTAGGGATCATAAGCCGATCCAATCTTTTGCAAGGCCTCGCGATCACCAAACCGTTGCCAGACACCAAACCCAGCGATGAAGTCTTGCGCAAGCAGGTTTCCGAGGCTTTGAAGGTAGCACCCGGGTTTGTCTCGACTGGAGTGAACGCGACAGTCACGGACGGGCTAGTCGATCTCTGGGGGATCGTCTGGACAGATNTCTTGCGCAAGCAGGTTTCCGAGGCTTTGAAGGTAGCACCCGGGTTTGTCTCGACTGGAGTGAACGCGACAGTCACGGACGGGCTAGTCGATCTCTGGGGGATCGTCTGGACAGATGATGAGGAGCGCGCTGCCCGTCTTGCGGCGGAAAACGTCGAGGGCGTGCGTGGGGTAGCGTCCCATCTCGGTCGGATGTCACCTTACCTTGGGACAGAGTAATCGCTTGCTTCCATGTCGCCTTTGCGGATCGGCATCAGGCATCCTTCTCGGCGTCGGTTAGCACGCGCCGGGGCGGGTGATCTTTTAGATCTTCCTCCGCATGCTGCGCGATCCGTCCACATCTGATAAGGCTAAGTTAGCGCCCCAACTTTGTCACGATTCCGAATGCAAATTCCTGACGAAGGCCAAGATAGAGGGGAAATCCGATGCGCCAGAAAATATCTCTCGATAAAGAAAGAGAAATTGGCGCTCGCTTACGCGGCTATCGAACCTATCGCGGCTTGTCGCAAAGCGATTTGGGCAACCATTTAGGAGTTACATTTCAGCAAATCCAGAAGTACGAAAAAGGCGTCAACCGGATTTCTGGCAATCGCATCTTGGAAATTGCGAAACTTCTGCAAATCCCAGTCGCTACCTTACTCGGCGACGAGGGTACTGATGATCGTCTCATACCGGTCCGCGCTTGATCTGACTCGGTTGTGATTGTCTTGTTTTGGGTGAGCGTGATTCCCTGTTCCCGCCAATGGAGGGAACGAGCGATGGCCTTGAAAATCAACGAG
>NZ_JAZHLI010000189.1:0-1451 GCF_036549475.1 Aurantimonas sp. A2-1-M11
TTGGGGGGTGTCGGCGATGCGCGCGAGGACGTCGGCGAGCCAGGCCTGCGGATCGATGTCGTTGAGCTTGGCCGTCGCAATCAGCGTCAGCATGAAGGCGCAGCGATCGGCGCAGCGATCGGCGCAGCGATCGGCGCAGCGATCGGCGCCGCGATCTGAGCCTGCGAAGAGCCATGACTTGCGGCCGAGAGCAATCGCAGGGTCATTCTGCCCATATCGGGCAATTCGTAGAGGTTCATTACCGGTGGCATCCCTTTCATGGCCGACGTTTTCGGCAGGAGGGCAGCGAAGAACGCGCCACTGGCCGCATCATTCGGGTCGAGATCAAGCCCGGCGAGGTCATGGTGGTCGCCGCATGGATGCTGGATCCCGTCGCCTGCGCCGGTATGGAGATGGGCAGGCCGCGCGTTTCGATTGGCGGGCTCACTGAGATTCACAACATCCTGATCCAGCGCGGTTTCAGGCAAAGTTCTCCGGACGGCTCGAACACCATCCAGGAGGTACAAAATGAAGACCCTGCCACCCTCGAAGCTGCCTGTGCTGGCGCGCCAGCTCAGCATGCCGCTGGACTCGCTGAACCTACGGGGGCTGAGCCTGTCCGAACGAAGCATCGTGGTCGTTCGGCTGGCGACCCTCCTGACGGCCGCCGCGGGCGCCGCAGCGACCGAGGAGGACGATGATGACGAGCAGTGATCATCTGCCGGTCGCGGTGCTGAAGCGGAAAGCAGTCGTCTATGTGCGCCAGTCGACCCAGGCGCAAGTCCAGACCAACCTCGAGAGCCAGCGACGGCAGTATGAACTCGTCGATGTCGCGCGCCGGTGGGGATTCCGCGAGGTCGAGGTCATCGATGACGATCTCGGCCGTTCTGCCAGCGGCACCATGGCGCGACCCGGGTTCGAACGGCTGGTGGCCGACTTGTGCACAGGCAAGGTCGGAGCCGTGCTCTGTTTCGATGCATCTCGGCTTTCCCGCAACGGACACGACTGGCATCGCCTCCTCGAGTTGTGCGGCCTGGTTGAGGCGCGCGTGATCGATCTGGACGNTCGGCTTTCCCGCAACGGACACGACTGGCATCGCCTCCTCGAGTTGTGCGGCCTGGTTGAGGCGCGCGTGATCGATCTGGACGGGGTCGCCGAAAGTCCACCGGGCGCGTCGCGATCACGATCGGCATGTGCTGGCCCGGGACGATCACCGGCGCACCTCCAAGGCTCTGACAATCTCGGCAATGCGTCGCCCGCACAGCCGGATGACAACATCACCCGGCAACGATCTCAACCCGCTGTGCCGGCTCCTTCTCGGTCACCGCATCCGGCTCGCTCACCCTGCAGCGGGACGAAGGCGGGGATGTCCCGATCGATGTTGAACTTCTGAAGTGGCGGCGTTGCCCGCCTTGAGCCGGTAGGCTCGGGGTGTCGAATCCACTTCGGAGAGCAACGCCATGAAGAAAGAT
>NZ_JAZHLI010000019.1:0-80363 GCF_036549475.1 Aurantimonas sp. A2-1-M11
GAGCTGACGATGATGCGCTGGGGCATGCCGTCACCGCAGTTCGTGCTGAAGGGCCGCAACGTCGACAGCGGCGTCACCAATGTCCGCAACGTGAAGTCGCCGCACTGGCGCCGCTGGCTCGGCCCGGCGAACCGCTGCCTGGTGCCCTTCACAAGCTTCTCGGAATACGAGACGACGGCCGAGGGCAAGAAGGTGCCGGTGTGGTTTGCCGCGGACGAGAGCCGACCGCTGATGGCATTTGCCGGGATCTGGACGAACTGGACCAGCGTGCGGAAGACGAAGGAAGGCGAGGTCACTGCCGACATTTACGGCTTCCTGACGACCGAGCCCAACGCCGTCGTCGCGCCGATTCATCCGAAGGCGATGCCGGTCATCCTCACCGAGCCGGAGGAGATGGACACATGGATGCGCGCGGAGTGGTCGGAGGCTTCGGCGCTGCAGCGGCCACTGGCGGACGACGCGCTGCAGATCGTTGCGCGCGGGGAGCGAAGGGACGGGGATTAACTGGGTTCGCGGGAGATATTACTCTTCTTTTTGCTTGCGTCCGTAGAGGACGCGCGGAGGGTCTGCCGCTTGAGTTCTCGGACCACACGCTTCCAATGGCCCTCGCCGGGGCTGTCGCGGATCCGTATGCAAAGCTGCCTGATTCCCTCGGCCATCTCCAACGCATCATGCGCACTATGCCTTTCGAGAAGTCGGTCGACAGAGTCCTGCACGGTGACAGGCGGAGGCGTTCCCTTCAGAAGGGCGATTGCATGCCAAACAGCTCTTTCAATGCGTCTGATCACGAATTTCCCTCCGCTCCGGGCACTTTGCTCTCTCCCTTCTGCAATCGTTCCAGAAGCTGCACCGCATCACTGATGGTGGCAATGCCTTCCGCGACATCATCCGCGATCTCGATTCCAAACTCTTCCTCGAACAACATGGTCAGTTCGATCATCTCAAGGCTGTCAGCACCGAGGTCGTTGACGATTTCCGCGTTATCGGCAATCGCATTCCGATCCAAATTCAAGTGCTCGGCCACGATGGCTTTCGCTCGTTCAGCGGTGTCACTCATTTCGGTTCCCAAGGTTGCCTGGAAAATTCGTAGAGGCGGTAACGTACGGAATTTGGGCCTGCCGCAGCCGCCATTCTAGAATCGGCGATTAGTTCAGCGCCCCGGCACCTTCGCCTGCACCCGACCGCTGACGTTCCGGCTGCCGCAACCGGCGCACTTGATCGGCGGCCGCCAGCGGAGGAATACCTGATCTCGGCCCCAGCGCCGGATCGCCTCGGCCCAATCGAAACCAAGCCTCCGATCGCAGTCGTCACATTACCATGACGGACGCTATGCCGCGCTGCCAGCCGGTGTCGCCGTCGACGATGCAGGTTCAGCTTGTGCTCCGCCCGGTCGCCGCCGGAGCAAACCGGGATCGTGCCGGCCAGGGCAAGGGTTGCAAGAATGGCGGCTGCGATTGCGAGGCGGATCATCGAAGACGTCTGGATGGATGCGGGGACGAGTGCAAGGCAGACAGATCCTACTCGGCCGGGAAACACTCTAGCGAGGGAACGTCCCTGGCTTGGTTTGTGTTGGAGCATTGTTTTCGCGGATGATCATCAGGAGGATTCCCATGGACAAGCGAACCGCCGCACTCGCGTCGGCGCTGATTATTTTCGGCATCGGGCCGACCGTGGCACAGGACTTTGACCGCCGAGGTCGATCATCAGGCCCACCTGACGTAGTCCGAGATGCTCAGCGAGAGGGAAGTGCAAAGTTATGCTCAGCTGTCGGCAACCAGTGGCGCGATACGATCCAAGCACCCTTCGCTTGGCGGCCCCGCGACTGCAGTGAGTTCGCGAGAACTATGAAGGCAGCAGAATTCCAGATTGGGTGCGCATTCAACTCCAGCAGAGTTCCTTTTGCGTGGGGAAGACCTCGCGAGTTGGGCGGAGAAAATGTCGGCCGAAACTTGTTTCCAGAGCCGAACTGTGGATGGAGCCGTGGACCGCAAGAGAGGTATCGATAACAAGTAATACCAGCGTGCGATGGCAGCAATTGCAGGCCCAACCGAACACGGTCTCTCGCTATTTGAAGCAGTAAGGGTCGCCCGGGGCTCAATTAGCGTTCATCGTTCGCTCAATCGCTACGGGATCGCGCAGCGTAAGTGCCAATGTGCCCGTAAACAGAAGGAACGCTGCCGCGTAGAACAACTCCCTCGTTTCCGCGGCTAAATCCTTGATCTGGCCTTCAGTGAAAAATGCGAGCAACAGAGTGACTGTGATCGGAGGCCAGACCGTGGAAACGATCAATCTCCCGGGAAAAGGCATCCTCAGATACGTTAGAAGCGATCCGAAAATCGGAACCTGCGCTGCGAACGGAAGGATGAGGAAGAAGAAGCCGAACCCGATCTGAAACAAGTTCTGGGCACTCAGTAGCGCTCCCAATGCCGGGCTCGAGACTTCCTCACCGAGGAACTTTCCTCCGTGAAACCCTTCGAGGTTATGAAAGTTGAACTCGCCCTGGACGTTCCGCGCCTCGATTGATGAAGGTGTTGCGAACCCGAATTCGTGCTGCAGCCAGCTTGTTTCCTCGCCGAAGCACACAATGGACAACAATATCCAGAAGCCTGCATGAAGCCGCATCATGCCGGCTGATCTGGCGAACGCCACCGAAGCGAGCACGGCTGTCCCGACGTAGAAAAGTGCCGTGGACCGTTCGATTAGACCGATCTCGCCCATCGCCCACGATGCCATCTCCGGCGTGGCAAATGGGATCAGCAAGCTCAACAAGGCGATGAGCAGAGAGACGTAAACAGGCCAAAGCCTATAGAAATCGACGCACATCCAAGCATGAGAGCATACGCCGCAGCCGTCGTCGAGACTGCGGCCGCGCGGATACGCGCTAAGCCGCGGCCCTCACCTCGAGAGCTGCCTCCAGACGGGTGTATGCTGCCGCACGACCGTGCTCAAGCCCACTCCCTGTTCAAGGCGTTTCATGCGTCCGCCACGTCACCATAGCCGATGGCGCGGAGCAATTCGTCGATGACCTGGGCGCTGTCGGATCGCGCGACGGCCGGGTCTGATTCGTTGGCTATCCCCCGGAGCTCGGCGATCGCCTTCTCCCGTGTGTCGGCGTGCTCCAGCGCGAACCGGGCGGACGGGTCATTGTGCGGCTGGACGGCATCGTCGGACCATGGGCTGGGCACGGTTTCGTTTCCCGTTGTCGCAAGAAATCCGCAAAGTGCAGACTGCGAGGAATTCGGGAATCAATGTAACGTTCTGTTCTAAAAAGGGAAATCGGGACGTGCCGGGCTCGTATGGCTTCCCTTAGCAGGGGAGCGCCTTCGACCACTCGGCCACCTCTCCAGTTGCGCGGATTACCTGTCGCGGGACGCGCATGCAAGGGCGTGGAGGAGAAAACTCGTCGCGGAGCTCGTTACTGGCCGGATTGCTCTGCGGGGCTGCGGTGATCGTCTGCGGCGGCCGGTCCGTCCGTGCGGGCGTGGCCCCGGTTCCGCCGGCGCTCGCTTGTGGCCCGGACGGGGCTTCGCTAAAGATCACAGGGAGTTGTCCTTCGGGGACGGCAGCCGCGCATTCGGGCGGCGGCGATGGTGTGATCATGCAGAAAAAAGCTCTTGGAATTGTCCTGGTCTGTCTCGTCCTTCTGGTGGCGATCGTCGCCGGCTATTGGGACATGCTGAGCAGCGAGAAGCTGCGGATCTCCCAGCGCAGCGATCCCGGACGGGTGGAGGAGGCGGCCACCGGACCGGACGAGGGGCCTGCCGCAGGTGACGAGGTCCCGGGCACCATCGATCCGGGCGTAGCGTCCGATCTGGCGTCCGATCCCGCGAAGACAGAGGCGGCTGGCGGCGGAATTGCCGCCGCCCCGGCGCCCGATGCCGCGATGAGCACCGACACGGCGGACGCGCCCGAGAGCCAGGACACTTCCGCTCAGGCGCCCGGCTCAGGTGACGTTGGCGATGCGGCTACGACGGATGCGGCCGCGGGCGGGATTGCCCCGACGCCTGATGCGGTGGCGGATATCGGCACGACGGATGTGGCCGCGGGGGAGGAAACGGCCGCTCCGGGAACCGCCGGGGGGGATACGACAACTGAGGCGGATGATAGCGCCGACCGGCCCGGCGGGGCAGCGACCGGAGATGCGTCGGGCGCGCCCGAGACGGCGTCAGCCCCAAAGGCTGATGCCCCGCGTTCCGCCGGCGAAGAGGAGGCCGAGGTTGCTCCTTCGCGGATGGACGAAGCGCCGGCGGCTGGCGTCGCGCCGGCATCGGATGCGGCGTCATCCGAAGAGCCGGTTGCAGAGCCCGAGACGGCGGACGCGGCGACCCGAACGGACACTGGCGCCGCGGACACTGCTGCGGGGATCGAGAACCGCAAGCGGGTGACGGCTGCGGATGAACACGGCTCCCTGAATGGCGAAGAGCCCGCCATGGACAGGGCATCGGATGGAACGTCCGGCGGCGAAAACCCGGCCGGCGAAGCGAACAGCATGGCAGCCGCACAGGTCGACGGCGGCGCGGAGACCGAGACGGCGGACGCGGGGACCGGAACGGAGACTGGCGCAGCCGGCAATGCTGCAGAGACCGAGAATCGCAACCGGGTGGTGGCCGCCGATGAACGCGATGCCGCGAATGGTGGGGAGTCGGACACCGCCTCGAGCAGGGCCTCGGCCGGAACGGCTGGCGCCGAAGGCCCGGCCGGCGAAGCGCACAGCATGGCGGCCGCACAGGACAACGGCGGCGCAGGGTTGGAAACAGCGGGCGCGGCGGTCGGCACGGACACGGTCCCTGCAGACACTGCCGCCGAGCCGGAGAATCGCAATCGGGTGACAGCGGCGGATGGACGCGGTTCCAGGGGTGGCGACGAGCCGGGCGCCGTCTCGGGCAGGACCGATGCGACGAACGCCGGCGATGACGCTGGCGCAGAGGTCGACACCGCGAGGGGCAATGATCCACGGGCGCCGGAGGAGGGGGAAGCGGACGACGGCGGCGCCCCGGCGTTGGCGGCGGAGGCGCCGCGTTTCGACCTGCTGCGGGTCGAGCCCGACGGCTCCACGGTCATCGCCGGCCGGGCGCCGGCAGACAGCCGCATCGCACTGATGTCAGGGACCACGATCCTCGGCAACGACATGGCCGGCATCGGCGGCGATTTCGTCGTGGTTCTCGACGCGCCCCTGCCGCCCGGCGACCACACGATCACGATCAGCGCGACGGCGCCCAACGGCGCCACGACCCGGTCGCAGGAAACCGCCATCATAAGCGTCCCGCCGCGCGATCGTCCGGGCGAGCTGCTGGCGATGGTGGAGGCGCCCAATGCGCCGACGCGGCTGATCGAGATGCCGGCGGCCGAAGACGCGGCGCCCCCTCCTGGCGACGGCACGTCGCAGACGGTCATGCCGACTACAGGCGAGGCGTCGCCAGGCGCGTCAGCCGAACCGGCCGGCTCTGCCGAGACGTCCGCGGCAGGAAGCGATGCCGGCCCGCGCCTCCCCGCAGAATCCCCATCCGGTCCCGCCGAAACCGGGTCGGAGCCTGCGCCCTTGGCGGTCTCGGTGCCCCGCGAGGGCGCGGTCGACGCGGCGGGCGAAACCGCGCCGTCTGCCGGGCAGAGCATGTCCGGGGAGGGCACCCGCTCGGACGCGGCCGTGATGCTGCCCCAGGACGAGGTCGGCGAACCGGCCTCTGTGCAGCCGTCCACGGTGCCGCTGCTGCGGGTCGAGGCGGTCGAGGTGGAGGGCTCCACGGTCTATATCGCCGGCGCCGCCGAGAGCGGTGCGCGGGTGCGGGTCTATGTCGACAACGTGTTCCTGGCCGAGGATCGGGCGGACTTCGGCGATCGCTTTCTCGTCACCGGTGACACCGGCATGGCGGTCGGCGAGCATCTGGTGCGGGCCGACCAGCTGTCCTCCGACGGGAACGTGGTGGCGCGCGCGGAAGTGCCGTTCACCCGCCCCGAGGGCCCGTCGGCCTCAGCCGTCGCGCCGGCCTCCGATGATGGCGGCGGCGAGCGCGACGTCGCGGCTGCTTTGGACTTGGACGAGACGGCTGCAGGCCCCGCAGCGGCTGGCGCCGGCGCCGAATCTGGACCGGCCAACACCGCGACGCAGAGCAGGGCCGACAGCGCCACTGCGGCCCCGGACCGCGGACCCCGGGTAACGTCGGCGGATCCGTCGTCCGATTTGGCGAGGTCCGAGCCCGGAACGGGCGTCGGGGTCGAGGATCTGCAATCCACGCCGGACGATGCACCAGTTTTGACGAAGCAGCCGGGTCCGAAGGAGACCGCGTCGGCAGATCGCGGCGCGCAGGGCGAGGCGGGCGCGGATGACACGGGCGTCTCCCCCGGGAGTGTCGCCGCCGACACGGCGCCGTCGGTCGAAACGCCTTCGACACCGGATGGGGTCGCGTCGGCAGACGCACCGCCGGAGACGCCGGAGGCGCACGACACGGCGGGTGACCGCGAAGCGTTCGACGTGCCGGCTGAAAGCAACGCGGATTCACAGGTGCCGATCACCCGGCAGCCGGCCCTGGCGACTGCCGACGGGCGGGTGATCATCCGCAAGGGCGATACGCTGTGGGAGATATCGCGCCGGACCTATGGGGCGGGCCAGCGCTATACGGTGATCTATCTGGCCAATGGTGACCAGATTCGCGATCCGCACCTGATCTATCCCGCGCAGGTGTTCCGCCTGCCCAACACGCCGGCGGATGCCGACGGGCGCGCGGACGAGGGCGCGGGTACCGCGGCCGACGGCGAGGGCTGAGCGCCGTCGGAATGCCTGCCGCGTCGCGACGCAAAGCCGCCGCATCGTTGTAATCGGGCCGGCCCTGATCTAGACGCGGGCTGACACAGACCAGATTTCGACGGCGCGGCGGAGACCCGGCGCGCCGCTTCGTTGGAAAGGATCGACGTGGCGCCAGAGCCCGGACATCGCGTATCCGGAGACAGCGGTCGGACGTTCCAGACACTGGCCAATCTGTGGCCCTATATGTGGCCCTCCGAGCGGCCGGACCTGCGAATGCGCGTCGCCTATGCGACGATCTTCCTCGTCCTGGCGAAGCTGCTCACGGTTCTCGTCCCCTATTTCTACAAATGGGCGACCGATGCCTTGGACGGCGCCGACACCGCGAAGGAATGGCTGCCGCTGGCTCTGACCGGTGCGATCACGCTCGTCGTCGCCTACAATGTCGCGCGGATCATTACGGTCGGGCTCAACCAGCTGCGCGATGCGCTGTTCGCGCGGGTCGGCCAGCATGCGGTGCGCCGTCTCGCCTATCGAACCTTCGTCCACATGCACCGGCTGTCGCTGCGCTTTCACCTGGAGCGGCGCACCGGCGGCCTGTCGCGCATCATCGAGCGCGGCACCAAGGGCATCGAGGCGATCGTACGCTTCACCATCCTGAACACCTTGCCGACGATCCTGGAATTCGCGCTGGTGGCGGTGATCTTCGGCTTTGCCTACGGCCTGTCCTACCTGGCGGTCATCGCCGCGACGGTGTGGCTCTATGGCTGGTTCACCATCAAGGCCAGCGACTGGCGCATCTCCATTCGCCGCGACATGAACAATTCCGACACGGACGCCAACACCAAGGCGATCGACTCGCTGCTGAACTTCGAGACCGTCAAATATTTCGGCAACGAGGGCATGGAGGCGCAGCGCTTCGACCATTCCATGGCGGGCTACGAGACGGCGGCGACGCGTATCTGGACCTCGCTGGGCTGGCTGAATTTCGGCCAGGGCGTGATCTTCGGCGTCGGCATGGCGGTGACGATGGTGATGTCGGCGCTGGAGGTGCGCGCCGGGACTCAGACGCTCGGCGACTTCGTCTTCATCAACGCCATGCTGATGCAGCTCTCGGTGCCGCTGAACTTCATCGGCTTCGTCTATCGCGAAATCCGGCAGGGGCTCACCGACATCGAGGCGATGTTTGCTCTGCTCGAGGTGGATGCCGAGGTCAAGGATCCGCCGGACGCGCCGGCACTCGTCGTAAGCGAGGGCGCGATCCGCTTCGAGAACGTGCATTTCGGCTACGATCCGGCGCGCGAGATCCTCAAGGGCGTCTCCTTCGAGGTGCCGCCGGGCAAGTCGGTGGCGATCGTCGGCCCGTCGGGCGCCGGCAAGTCGACGATCTCGCGGCTTCTCTTCCGCTTCTACGACGTGAAGTCGGGACGGATTTTGATCGACGGGCAGGACATCGCCAGGGTTCGCCAGGATTCGGTGCGCGGCGCCATCGGCATCGTCCCGCAGGATACGGTGCTGTTCAATGACACGATCCTCTACAACATCCGCTATGGCCGGATCTCGGCGTCGGAGGAGGAGGTGCTGCGAGCGGCGGAACTGGCGCAGATCGCCGGCTTCATTCGCGAACTGCCGGACGGCTTCAACGCCATGGTCGGCGAACGCGGCCTGAAGCTGTCGGGCGGCGAGAAGCAGCGCGTCGCCATTGCGCGGACGATCCTGAAGGCGCCGCCGATCTTGGTGCTGGACGAGGCGACGTCGGCGCTCGATACCCATACCGAACAGGAAATCCAGACCGCGCTGGACCTCGTGTCGCGGGAGCGCACGACGCTGACGATCGCCCACCGGCTGTCGACGATCATCGATTGCGACGAGATCATCGTGCTAAAGGCCGGCGAGATTGTCGAGCGCGGATCGCATCGGCAGTTGCTGGAAGCGGCAGGGCTGTACGCCGAGATGTGGGCCATGCAGCGCGAGGCGAGCGAGGCCGAGGAAGCCCTGCGGCGCGCACGCGAAGCCGACGAATTCGGAATCGTGGACCGGCGGCGGATCCCGGAAACCTGAGCCTGGAGTGCTCTGCGTCCAACCTCCCAGAGGGGACGCCAAGCGTCCGAGTCACCGCTTCGTGCTTTGCGAAAACCGATTCCGATGGTCGGGCCGATGCTGAGCCATGGCCGGCATCGCCGGATCGCGTTAAGGAACCGTCTCTAGTTCGCGCCATTCACCTTGTTGGCCCGAAACGACGCCCCATCGCGTCGCCAGTATTGAAGGAAGCAGACCACCAGTGACCATCTTCACCTCGATCCGCAATGCGCTCGTGCCTGTCCACCGGGCAGGCTACCCGTTCATCGCGGGGTTCTTCGTCGTCTCGGTGATCCTCGGGCTCCTGTTGTGGGAACCGCTGTTCTGGATCGGTCTCGTGCTGACCGCATGGTGCGCCTATTTCTTCCGCGATCCCGAGCGTGTGTCGCCGGTCGCCGAGCATCTGGTGATCAGCCCGGCCGACGGCCATGTCTCGCTGGTCGGCCACGTCACGCCGCCAGCCGAGCTCGACCTCGGCACCGAGCTGATGCTGCGGATCTCGGTCTTCATGAATGTCTTCGACTGCCACGTGAACCGTTCGCCCATGCGCGGCCGGGTCCGGCTGATCTCCTATCGCGAGGGTGAGTTCCGCAATGCCGAGCTCGACAAGGCCAGCGAGGTCAACGAGCGCTCCTCGATGGTGATCGACGGGCCACGCGGCGAGATCGGCGTCGTCCAGATCGCCGGGCTGGTGGCGCGGCGTATCGTCTGCTGGGCGAATGTGGAGGACCGGATCGAGACCGGCGAGCGCTTTGGCCTGATCCGCTTCGGGTCGCGGCTCGACATCTACCTGCCCGACGGCTTCGTGCCGCGCGTCGCCGAGGGCCAGCGCGCGATCGCCGGCGAGACGATCATCGCCGAGTTCGGCGAGAACCTGAAGACCTGGCCGTCGAGGCGCGACTGATGGGTATCGAATCGCCGTTCCCGCCGTTCGACCCGGGCCGCCCGGATGCCGAGGACGACAAGGCGCCCCGGCGCATCCCGTTCCGGCACATCGTGCCCAACCTGATCACCATCCTGGCGATCTGTGCCGGCATGACCGGCATTCGCCTGGCATTCGAGGGACGCTTCGAATTCGCTGTCGGCATGGTGCTCGGTGCAGCGCTTCTCGACGGCATCGACGGGCGCGTGGCGCGCCTCCTGAAGGGCCAGAGCCGGTTCGGCGCCGAGATGGATTCGCTGGCCGACATCGTCAATTTCGGCGTCGCGCCGGGGCTCGTGCTCTATGCCTACATGCTGCACGATGCCGGTTCCATCGGCTGGATCGCGGCGCTGCTCTATGCGAGCGCCAGCGCGCTGCGCCTTGCGCGCTTCAACACCATGCTGGACGATCCGAAGCGGCCGAAATGGCAATCCGCCTTCTTCGTCGGCGTCCCGGCCCCCGCAGGGGCGGCCCTGGCGATGTTCCCGATCTATCTGAGCCTCTCGGGCCTGGGGACCGGCCTGCCGGAAGTCACGGCGGTTGTCGCGTCGGTCTATCTGGTCTTCATCGGCCTTCTGATGGCAAGCCGCATTCCGACCTGGTCGGGCAAGGGCGCCGGCATCCGGGTCCGGCGCGACTACGCCATCCCGATCATGCTCGCCGTGGTCTGCTACATCGCCGTGCTGCTGAGCTTCTTCTGGGCGACGCTGACACTGACCGTACTCGCCTATGGCGTGTCGATCTTCTTCTCGGTCCGGGCCTATCGCATGCGGCAGGCCCGTGAGGCCGGGCGCGGCATGTCAGGCATGTCGATGACCGACGATCAGGCCGGGTCGCGGTAATCCAGGAAGCGTTCCTGCCGGACGTCGTAGAGCTTGCCGGTCTCGGTGATGTCGGCAAAGGCAAGCGGCACGATCCTGGCGGCTACCTCTCGGGCGGTCGGCAGGTTCTTGGCATCCTCACCGGGCATGGCCAAGGCCCGCATGGCGGTACGCGTCGCGCCGGGATTGACCGAGTTCACGCGCAGCGGCAGCTTCTCGGTCTCGTTGGCCCAGGATTTCACCATCGCCTCGCACGCAGCCTTGGTCGCGGCGTAGAGCGACCAGAAGGCGCGGGCGGAATGGGCCGCACCCGACGACATGACGATGGCCCGTCCCGCATCGGACTTGCGCAGCAGTGGATCGGTGGTGCGGATCAGCCGCCAGGTCGCGTTGACGTTCACCGTCATCGTCTTCTCGAAGACCTTCGCCTCGATGTGCCCGATCGGCGCCAGCACGCCCAGAAGGCCAGCATTGGCCACCAGCACGTCGAGCTTGCCCCAGCGCGCGTGAATTGCGCCGCCGAGGCGGTCGATGCCGCCCATGTCGGTCAGGTCGAGCGGCACCAAGGTCGCCGAACCGCCGAGAGCCTTGATCTCGTCGTCGAGTTCCTCGAGGCCGCCAACCGTGCGGGCGACCGCGATCACGTGCGAACCTTCGGCGGCCAGGCCCTTGGCGATCTGGTAGCCGATGCCGCGCGAGGCGCCGGTGACCAGTGCGACACGATCCTGAAGCTGCTTTGTCATCTGATGTCTGCCGGTACAATGGATATTGTCGGGGCTGTCAGCCGGCGCCGCCGAGCAGCGTCAGGGGACGGACGTTCTCCATTCCCTCCTGATCGGTCAGCGAGGTCGGATAGTCGCCGGTGAAGCAGGCGTCACAGAACTGCGGGGCCATCTTGTTGCGGGACGGCTCGTCGGTCGCCCGGTAGAGGCCATCGATCGACAGGAAGGCGAGAGAATCGACCTTGATGAAGTCGGCCATCTCGTCGACGGTCATGCGCGAGGCCAGCAGCTTGGCCTTCTCCGGCGTATCGACGCCGTAGAAGCAGCTCGCCCGGGTCGGCGGCGACGCGATGCGCATGTGCACTTCGGTGGCGCCGGCCTCGCGGACCATCTGGACGATCTTCTGGCTGGTCGTTCCTCGCACGATCGAATCGTCCACGAGGATGACCCGCTTGCCCTCGAGCATGCGGCGGTTGGCGTTGTGCTTCAGCTTGACGCCCATGTGGCGGATCGAATCCGTCGGCTGGATGAAGGTCCGGCCGACATAGTGATTGCGGATGATGCCGAGTTCGAAGGGCAGGTTGGATTCCTGCGCGTAGCCGATTGCCGCGGGAACGCCCGAATCGGGAACCGGCACGACGAGATCGGCCTCGGGATGGCTCTCGCGGGCGAGTTCGGCGCCGATCTTCTTGCGGATCTCGTAGACGTTGCGACCCTCGACGGTGGAGTCGGGCCGGGCGAAATAGACATATTCGAAAATGCAAAAGCGCGGGCGCCGCGCCTGGAACGGGAAGATGCTCTCGATGCCATCGTCGCTGATGACGACCATTTCGCCGGGCTCGATGTCGCGCACGAAATCGGCGCCGATGATGTCGAGGGCGCAGGTTTCCGACGCCAGGATCGGAGAGCCTTCCAGGTCGCCCAGGACCAGCGGGCGGATGCCCAGCGGGTCGCGCACGCCGACCATCTTCTTGGACGACAGGCCGACCAGCGAGAACGCGCCTTCGAGACGCGTCAGGGCATCGACCAGCTTCTCGACGAACAGCCGTGCCGCGCTGGTGGCGACCAGATGCAGGATGGTCTCGGTGTCGGAGGTGGAGGAGAAGATCGAGCCGCGGCGCTGCAGTTCGCGCTGCACGGTCATGGCATTGGTGATGTTGCCATTGTGGGCGACGGCGAAGCCGCCGGCCGACAGTTCGGCGAAGAAGGGCTGGACGTTGCGCAGGCCGCCGCCGCCGGTGGTGGCGTAGCGCGTGTGGCCGATGGCGGAGGAGCCGGGCAGGCGTTCCAGCACCGCCTGCTTGGTGAAGGTGTCGCCGATCAGGCCGGCATGGCGCTCGACGTGGAACTGGGTCCCGTCGTAGGAGACGATGCCGGCCGCTTCCTGGCCCCGGTGCTGCAGGGCATGCAGGCCGAGCGTCGTCAGTGCGGCGGCGTCCGTCCGTTTGAAAATGCCGAAAACGCCGCACTCTTCATGCAGCGAATCATCGCCGAAAGGCGTGTCATCCATCAATTTTATCCGCCGTTTGCCGTTGTCGGTCGGCCGTCCGTGAGATGCCTCACCATATAGGCGCTTATGTCGTCGCACGCGAGGCGGTGAACGAAGTGATCACGGCCGACCACAGGATCGTCAGTTCGCCGGCTGCGACTGCGGACTGTCGGCGCCTTCGATGACGCCCTCGATCGAGGCAGGTTCACCCGGCGCGGCGCCGCCGCCCTCGGGAACGCCGTCCTCTTCGCCCTGCGGCCCACGGATCCGGTCGAGGATGACTTCCTCGGGATTGTCCGGCAGGGCGGCGACCAGCTGCTGCCCGAGATTGTCGAGGAATGGCTTGGAGCGCGCGCCGGCGATCCATTCCGGCTGGTTCTCGGGGGCCAGCCAGTTGAAGAACAGCATGGCCACGACGACCAGCAGCAGCCCGCGCACGGCACCGAAGACGAAGCCGAGTGTGCGGTCGAGCGCACCGATGCGGCTGTCAATGATGAAGTCGGCGATGCGCAGCGTGATGAAGGACACGATGATCAGGACGACGAGGAAGATCACGGCCGCGGCCGCGACCATCGCCACGGTGTCGGAGGCGATGTACTCGGCCGCGTAGGGCGTCAGCGGCTCGTAGAAGAAGAATGCGGCGGCCGCGGCGACGAGCCACGAGACGACCGACAGGATCTCCCGCGAGAAGCCCCGGACCATGGCGAGCAGCGCCGAGACCAGCATGATCGCGAAGAGGATCGCATCGAGAAGCGTGACGGTCATCAAGGGTGGCCCCGTAGGCATATGGATCGTGCGGGCGGGCGCGGGAACGCCCCGGCGGCCCCGCTCGCCCACGCTGTAGCGCTTTTCATGACAGTTTTACACTAGGGAGTTGGCGGAAAATCAAGCGTCGCTCCCGTTGCCGCCGGCAGCGACGCGGGCCACGAGATCGGGCAGGGCCTCGATCTCGTTGGTCACGACGTCCCGCGAGCGGGGCAGGTCGGCGCTGCCCGATGGCAGGACGGCCTGGCGGAATCCGAGCTTTTCCGCCTCCTTGAGGCGTTGGGCGGCCTGGCCGACGGGGCGGACCGAGCCGGACAGGCTGATTTCGCCGAAATACACGCAATCGGCGGGCAGGGGCGCGCCGCTCAGCGAGGAGACCAGCGCCGCGGCGACCGCCAGATCGGCGGCCGGCTCGGAGATTCGGAACCCGCCGGCCACGTTGAGATAGACGTCGTGCTGGCCGAGTCGCACGCCGCAATGGGCCTCCAGCACGGCGAGCACCATGGCCAGGCGCGGCTGGTCCCAGCCGAGCACGGCGCGGCGCGGCGTTCCGAGCGCCGAGGGTGCGACGAGCGCCTGGATCTCGACGAGAACCGGCCGCGTGCCCTCCATGCCGGCGAAGACGGCGGCGCCCGCGGCCTTCTCGTTGCGCTCGCCGAGGAAGAGTTCGGACGGGTTCTGCACCTCGCGCAGTCCGAGATCGCCCATCTCGAAGACGCCGATCTCGTCGGTGGGGCCGAAACGGTTCTTCACTGTGCGCAGGATGCGATAGTGATGGCCGCCTTCGCCCTCGAAATACAGGACGGCGTCGACCATGTGCTCGACGACGCGCGGCCCGGCGATCTGGCCCTCCTTGGTCACGTGGCCGACGAGGATGACGGCGGCGCCGCTCGCCTTGGCGAAGCGGATCATCGCCTGCACGCCGACGCGCACCTGGGTGACGGTGCCGGGAGCCGATTCAGCCAGATCGCTCCACAGGGTCTGGATCGAATCGATGATGACGAGGTCCGGGCGCCTGGCTTCGGCCAGGGTGGCGAGGATGTCCTCGACATTGGTCTCGGCCATCAGCTGGACATCGGTGTCGGCAACGTTCAGGCGCTGGGCGCGCAGCCGGACTTGGGCCACCGCCTCCTCGCCGGAGACATAGACCACGCTGTGGCCGCGCCGCGACAGGGCTGCGGCGGTCTGCATCAGGAGGGTCGACTTGCCGATGCCCGGGTCGCCGCCGATCAGCAGCGCCGAGCCGCGCACGATGCCGCCGCCGGTCGCCCTGTCCAGCTCGTCGATGCCGGAGATGATGCGCGGGGCCTCCTCCAGCTCGCCGGACAGCGGCAGCAGCGCAGAGCGCGTGCCCTTGCGCCGGCCGCGCTGGGGGCCGCCGCCGATGCCGCCGGAGGCGTTTTCCTCGACGATGGTATTCCACTCGCCGCAGGATTCGCACTTGCCCTGCCAACGCGTATAGACCGCGCCGCAGCTCTGGCAGATGAAGGACAGTTTCGCTTTTGCCATGGGGCCTTCTTGGTTCGCATCGGATCGTCCGTCAAGAACAAAACAAAAACACAGAGATTGAACGCTTCGGGCCGCACGGGGCCAGATGCGGCGGTCCGGCGCGGCAAGGCAGCTGTTTGACGACAAGGGACCGGCAATATGTCTGAGCGACAATCCGTTCTGAAATCAGGACGCGAGGCGACGGTGCTGGCTATCTGCCTTTATTTGCTGACGGTGAATGTCGCCGCCTACTGGGCCTTTGTCGTCGACAAGACGAAGGCCCGGGCGGGTGTGCGGCGAATGTCCGAACAGGCCCTCCTGACGTACGCCCTGATTGGCGGCAGCGTCGGGGCGATCGCCGCGCAGCAGATCATCCGCCACAAGACCCGCAAGGAACCTTTCCGCACCCAGCTCTGGGCCATCGCCGCCCTGCAAACCGTGCTGGTGGTCGGGTTGGCGACGACGATGCTGGTGCTCGGACCGGACGTGGTGCTGGCCTGGGCGGCCGGGCAGATCAGCTGAGACCGGCACCGGTCGACCAGCGGCGTTCCACCCGTGGCCCGAGCCCGGTCAGCAATTCGTAGGCGATCGTGCCGGCCGCCGTCGCTACCGCGTCGATCGGCAGGTTCGGGCCGAAGAACTCGACGCGGTCGCCCGGAGCAAGGGCCGCTTCCGGCAGGTCGGTGACGTCGAGCAGGGTGAGGTCCATGGAGACCCGGCCGAGCACCGGCACGCGCCGACCCGCCACGAAGGTTTCGGTGCCGGCGCGAAGACCGCGTATGGCTACGCCGGCACCCGAGGCGGCGCGCTGGTAGCCGTCGGCATAGCCGAGACCGACCGTGGCGATGCGGGTGTCGCGCGCCAGCGGGGCTGCGGCGCCGTAGCCCGCGGCCTCGCCGGCGCTGGCGGTGCGAAGCTGCAGGATGGCGGCCGTCAGGCGTGCGACAGGACGCAGGACGCCGCGGGAAGCCGGGCCCGCCTCGCCGCCATAGAGTGCGATCCCGGGGCGGGTCAGATCGAAACCAAAGTCAGCGCCGAGGAAGACGCCCGCCGAATTGGCCAGCGACCGCGGCACGCCCGGAAGCAGCGCCGCCAGGGCCAGGAAGCGCTCGCGCTGGCGCGCGCTCTGGTCGGTGGTCTCGTCCGCCGAGGCGAGGTGGCTCATCACCAGCGACAGATCGAGTTCGCCGGACGCGACCAGCGCCGAGGCCAATTGCGCGTCCGCCAGGTTGAGGCCGAGGCGGTTCATGCCGGTCTCGAACTGGATCGCGGCGGGCGCGCGACGCCCGGCCGAACGCAGACCCTCGCGCCAGACGGCGATGTCGTCCGGGGTCGACAGGACGGGCGTGAGACCGGCGCTCAGATGCAGCGGAATGCTGGCGGGTTCGAGACCCTGCAGGACGAAGATGCGCGTATCGTGGGCAGCCTCCGCTTCCCCCGCTGCGTCGAGCGCGGCACGGACGGCAAGGCCTTCCCCGGCCCAGGCAACGAAGAAGTCCCGGCAGCCCGCATTGTAGAGCGTGGACGCGACCTTGCCGGCGCCGAGACCATAGCCGTCGGCCTTCACGGCGGCCCCGGTGCGCGCGCCGGGGTTGCGGGCCGCGAGCAGCCGCCAGTTGGCGGCGAGCGCCGAGCTGTCGATCTCGACCACAGGCATGCGATCGGGCCGAAAGGACGGCGACAGGGTCAACACCGGCTATTCGAATCGTTCGGGCAGGTAGCTATCGTCCGCCAGGTCGGTGAAGCGCGTGTATTCGGCCTGGAAGGCGAGGGGCACGGTGGCGGTCGGTCCATGGCGCTGCTTGGCGATGATCACCTCGGCTTTGCCGCGGGTCTCGTTCAGCGCCTGCTCCCACTTCAGATGCTCGTCGGTGCCCGGCTTGGGCTCGCGGTTGGAGAGGTAGTATTCCTCGCGATAGACGAACATGACCACGTCGGCGTCCTGCTCGATGGAGCCGGACTCACGCAGATCGGAGAGCTGGGGGCGCTTGTCGTCGCGGTTTTCCACCTGCCGCGAGAGCTGCGACAGCGCGATGATCGGCACGTTCAGTTCCTTGGCGAGCGCCTTCAGGCCGGTGGTGATCTCAGTGATCTCCTGGACGCGGTTGCCCTGGGTGCGGCTCGAGCCCTGCATCAGCTGGACATAGTCGATGACCATGACGTCGAGCCCGCGCTGGCGCTTCAGGCGCCGCGCCCGCGCCGACAGCTGGGCGATCGAGATGCCACCGGTCTGGTCAATATACAGCGGGATGCGCTGCATGGTCTCGGAGCAGCCGACCAGCTTGACCAGTTCCTGGTCGTTGATGTTGCCGCGCCGGATCTTGGAGGACGAGATCTCGGTCTGCTCCGAAATGATACGGGTCGCGAGCTGCTCCGCCGACATTTCCAGGCTGAAGAAGCCGACGACGCCGCCATTCTTGGCCTTGAACGAGCCATCCGCCTGCTCGGCGGGCTCGTAGGCGGCGGCTATGTTGAAGGCGATGTTGGTGGCAAGCGACGTCTTGCCCATGGCCGGGCGGCCGGCAAGGATGATCAGATCCGACGACTGCAGGCCGCCCATGCTCCTGTCGAGACCGCTGATGCCGGAGGACACGCCAGACAGGCCGCCGTCGCGATCCTTGGCGGCCGTCGCCATCTCGACGGCGAGCGTCACCGCCTCGGTGAAGGACTGGAAGCCGCCGTCGTAGCGGCCTGTCTCGGCCAGCTCGAAGAGGCGGCGCTCGGCATCCTCAATCTGCGCTTTGGGCTCCATGTCCAGCGGCGCGTCGAAGGCGATGTTGACCACGTCCTCGCCGATGCGGATCAGCGAGCGCCGGATGGCGAGGTCGTAGATGGCCCGGCCGTAATCGGAGGCGTTGATGATCGTCGTCGCCTCGGCGGCGAGGCGGGCCAGATACTGGGCCACGGTCAGGTCGCCGACCTTGTCGCCGGCCGCCAGGAACGTCTTGATCGTCACCGGGTTGGCGATCTTGCCCATCCGGATCATCTCGGACGTCTTGGCGAAGATCTCCCGGTGCAGGGGCTCGAAGAAATGGTCCGGCTTCAGGAAATCGTGGACGACGTAATAGGCGTCGTTATTGACCAGCATGGCGCCCAGAAGCGCCTGCTCCGCCTCGATGTTGCTGGGTGCCTCGCGATAGAGAGCCGCCGCGTCATCGTCGATCTTGCGCGCTGCATCCGCCATGCCGCGTCACCTCTGCCGTCGCTTCAGGAAGGCTTCTGACTACACCAGCGGAGGGGCGCCTGCCAGCGATTCGCGCAAGGCATGGCCGTCGATCGGACCGGTTTCCGCCAGAGCCGGCAAAGCGCCGGCAAAGCGACCGCCGCCGCGCGCGCGGGGCGGTGGATAAGATCGGGGAAAACCCTCGCGCCTGTTGACTGTCGTGGCCGGCGCGCGTGCCGATCCGCGGCTATTCGGCGGCCTGGCGGTCCTCTTCGGACGGCGCCAGGTGCCGGCGCACGATCCCGGGCTGTTCCAGCTCCCTAAGCTTCGTCTCGGCGGCCATCATGTAGTCGCGGGTGATCGGCAGTGTTTCGACCTTGCGGGCCAGCTGGACCTGGAAGACGACGCAATCCTGCCAGCGGAACGCCGTCTCGGATGCGGCGAGGTAGAATTCCCACATCCGGCAGAAGCGCTCGTCATACAGCGCCTTGGCCTCGTCGCGGCGGGCGGCGAAGCGGTCGCGCCAATGGCGAAGCGTTTCGGCATAATGCAGCCGCAGCACCTCGACGTCGGTGATGATCAGGCCGGCGCGTTCGGCGCATTGGCTGATCTGCGACAGGGTGGGCAGGTAGCCGCCGGGGAAGATGTACTTGTTGATGAAGGCGTTGGTGTTGGCGGGCTCCTCCCAGCGTCCGATCGTGTGGAGAAGCATCACGCCGTCCTCATCGAGGAGGCGGGCGCACTGGCGGAAATAATCGTCGTAGAAGTCGACGCCGACATGCTCGAACATGCCCACTGAGACGATCCGGTCGAAGGGGCCGATGGTGTCGCGATAATCCTCGAGCCGGAACTCCAGCCGACCGGACATGCCGGCTTCCTCGGCGCGGGCACGGGCGATGGCGAGCTGCTCGTCCGACAGCGTGATGCCGGTGACGTCGGCGTCGAGATACCGTGCCAGATACAGCCCCATGCCGCCCCAGCCGCAGCCGATGTCCAGCGTCTTCAGGCGCGGCGTGTCGAAGGCGAGTTTGGCCGCGATGTGCCGCTTCTTGGCAAGCTGCGCTTCGTCGAGACCTGCTCCGGGGCGATCGAAATAGGCGCAGGAATATTGCCGGTCGACGTCGAGGAACAGATCGTAGAGCTCCTTTGACAGATCGTAATGGTGCTTGACGTTCCGGCGCGCGCGCTGCGGCGTGT
Organism: Aurantimonas sp. A2-1-M11; assembly: GCF_036549475.1. Taxonomy (NCBI): domain Bacteria; kingdom Pseudomonadati; phylum Pseudomonadota; class Alphaproteobacteria; order Hyphomicrobiales; family Aurantimonadaceae; genus Aurantimonas; species Aurantimonas sp. A2-1-M11. The sequence continues at coordinate 19,386 of NZ_JAZHLI010000019.1, forward strand.
TGTTCTGGATCACCCGCCGGTAGATCAGGCGCAACCGGGCGATCGCCCGCATCCAGGGCTCGTGCTGGGCCCGGTTGCCGGCATTGCGGAAGACCAGCGCCAGCATGTCGAAAATGGTGCCTTCGGTGATGTCGACGTCACCGTTCATGTAGGCTTCGCCAAATTTCAGGCCCGGATTGATCGCCACGCCGCGTTCGGCGGCCGCCGTATTGAACCGCAGATGCACCGGATCGCCGGTGCCGTCGCCCCAGCGCGTCACGCCGCCGCCAGAATCGGTGACCGTCAGATCACCGAAGGTCAGGAGGTGCTTGAGGTACGTCGAGAGGATGCGGTTCATGTCACGATCTCCTACCTCGGCCAGAAGCAAACACAGCTTCACCGCGTCAGGCGAACTCTGATGAATTCCATCGCCAACCTTATTGTATAACCTTGCGGCGCAGTGAAAAGAGGGTATCGCCTGTAACCAAAAAGGGGGCCGGCAACGAATGCCGGCCCCCTTTGGGCAACGATGCGAAGCAGTCGGCAGACACGTGGTCTGCCGAAGCGATCGCCGATCAGTTGGTCTCTTCGTCTTCCGCTGCAGCTTCGCCGGTCTCGCCGGCATCGGCTTCTTCGCCGTCCAGCTCGTCTTCGTCCTCGGCAAATTCCTCTTCCTCTTCGATGCCGTAGATGGCGTCGGCCGAGGTCAGGTCTTCACCGCGGGCCTGGCGTTGGGCCTCGTCCTGCGAGCGGGCGACGTTGATCGTGATGGACACGTCGACTTCGGGGTGCAGGGCGATGGTGATCGGATGCACGCCGATGGTCTTGATCGGCTGGTTGAGCTGGATGTCGTTGCGACCGACCTTGAAGCCGTCGGCAGCCAGGAGATCGGCGATGTCGCGGGTCGAGACCGAACCGTAGAGCTGGCCGGTCTCGCCGGCCTGGCGCACGACGATGAAGCTCTTGCCGTCAAGCGACGATGCGACGCCCTGGGCTTCCGACTTGCGCTCTTCGTTGCGCGCGATCAGCTGATCCTTCTGCGCTTCGAAGCGGGCTGCGTTGCCTTCGTTGGCGCGAAGGGCGCGGCCCGACGGCAGGAGGTAGTTGCGGGCGAAGCCGTCGCGCACCTTCACGGTGTCGCCCATCTGGCCGAGCTTGGCGATGCGTTCGAGAAGAATGACGTCCATTGTGGTGTCCTTTCGGGATTGTTCGGTTTGTCTGTCAGTTGCGACTGGCCGGGGCTGGACCGTACGGTCGCCGCCAGGTTTCGTAGACCCCCATCGCCAGAAACAGGAGGATCGGGAAGGAGAGCAGGAGTAGTGCCGCATAGCTGGAGAATAGTACCAGAAAGCGGCCCTGCCGGCCGCGCGTGCGGCGATGCAGAGCGGCCAGCCCGACCAGCGTGAAGGCCGCGGCGAAGCCGCCGAGAAACACGTCGGCGACCAGGCCGATCGTGCCGTCGATGAAGGCGGCGCCGGCAGCGACCGCGAAGACGACGAGGCTGATCTGCGGCAGTTGCGCGCTCGTCGGAATGTCGTCCTTTGGCCGCGGCAATCGTCCCGACACGCGCACGATGGCGGCGCCGAGATACAGGCCGACGATCAGAGCGATCGACAGGACGGCGGGCTGGACGAAGGGCACGAGGCCGATGATGAGCTCTGCGATGGCGCGGCGCTCGACGTCCGTTGCGGCGTCCATCGCGCCGCCGCTCTGCTGCAGGGCTTCGACCACGGCTGGAACGAAGTCTTCGGGATCGAAGCCGAGATACCAGCCGAGGAAGATGCAGGAGGCGATGGCCATCAGCGTGATCGCCATGAAGACCCGCGGCAACGGATACCAGTCCAGCGGCGGGTTGGCGCCGGCGGGACCGAGCGGCCGGGGGGTGTCCTCGGCAGCCGGCCGGGCAAGGCCGGCCAGATGGCCGGCGACCGCCGTCGGCAGCGCCATGGATCCGAGCAGCGTCAGCGCGCTCGGGACCGACTGGGCGATGGCATAGATGGCGGCCGTCGCGACGGCGGCGGAGATGAAGCCTGCGGTGGATCCCCAGCCGAGGCTGGCAATGGCGATCGGAATGGGCGCGGCCAGCGCGAGGCTGACGGCGGAGCTCGACTCCAGCACGATGCCTGCGAACAGCAGGGCGCTGGCAAGGCCGGATATGATCGCAATGATGATGGCGGTGGGCTGCATGATCTCGTGCGCTGTCCTGCTCGTGGCAGTTAGAGGCTAATGCCCCAACTCGGCTGTCGGACGGACGGCTGCAAGCCGGCTGCGTCCGCTCGTCCCGGCGCCGCCTGATGCGTCCGGGACGCCGGCGGCGCTGGCGCGCCGCCGGAATCGTCGATGCTATTTCAGCACGTAGGGCAGCAGGCCGAGGAAGCGCGCACGCTTGATGGCCTGGGCGAGAGCCCGTTGGTTCTTCTGCGAGACGGCCGTGATGCGTGAAGGCACGATCTTGCCACGCTCGGAGATGTAGCGCTGCAGCAGGCGCACGTCCTTGTAGTCGATCTTCGGCGAATCGGTGCCGGCGAACGGGTCGGACTTGCGGCGGCGGTGGAAGGGCCGGCGGGTGGGAAGCTGGGCGATATCGACCATCTTGGCTTACTCCGAATCGGTGTCGCGGGGGCGGCGGGGGCGGTCGTCGTCGCGATCGCGACGCGGGCCATCCTCGCGGTCGCGGCGGGGACGATCGCCACGATCGCCACGGCGCGGACGGTCGTCGCGCTTCTGCATCATGGCCGACTGGCCTTCCTCGTGCTCTTCCACGCGGATCGTGANCGCCACGATCGCCACGGCGCGGACGGTCGTCGCGCTTCTGCATCATGGCCGACTGGCCTTCCTCGTGCTCTTCCACGCGGATCGTGATATAGCGCAGGATGTCTTCATTGAAGCGCATCTGGCGCTCCATCTCCTGCACCGCCGCCGACGGGGCGTCGATGTTCATCAGCGTGTAATACGCCTTGCGGTTCTTCTTGATGCGGAAGGTGAGGGTCTTCAGACCCCAATTCTCCACCTTGCCGATGGTGCCGCCATTGGATTCCAGAACGCCGCGATACTGCTCGACGAGCTGATCGACCTGCTGGTTCGAGATGTCCTGGCGCGCGAGGAATACGTGCTCGTACAGAGCCATGCGCTATCGCCTTTCCGTGTTACGTTCGCATCTGCCTGGGTACAGCGGCTAAGCCTCAACGACTTTCGTGCGAAACCCGGTGCGGGCCGATCGGAAAGGCGTCAGTACAAGAACGGTCGAGAGCGGAGACACGGGAAACCGATGCCTTCTGGCATCTGTTGTCGAAATCATCGACAGCTTTCCGTTCAGCCCCCAGCTGGGACCCAAGCAATGAGGATGGTGCCACTACCTGCTTGGGCGGCGTTTGGCAAGCCCCGGCAGCCATATGGCGCATGGAACCGCGTCGCCACGTGGCCATCCTTGATGGTGCCCCGGCAGCCTGCTTGACAGCGCGGGCTTGACCAAACCATTGCCTGCACTCGATTTGCAACGATGAACAGGGGAGAAAGCCGCATGACCATCGCACTGGTCTTTCCGGGACAGGGCAGTCAGAGCGTCGGCATGGGCCGGACCCTCCATGACAGCTTCGACGCCAGCCGCGCCGTGTTCGACGAGGTCGACGAGGCGCTGGGCGAGAAGCTGTCGCAGCTGATCTTCGAGGGGCCCGAGGACCGCCTGACCCTGACCGAGAACGCCCAGCCGGCGCTGATGGCCGTGTCGATTGCCGCCATCCGCGCACTGGAGAGCGAAGGCTTTTCGGTCGACCAGGCGACTTATGTCGCCGGCCATTCGCTGGGCGAATATTCGGCGCTGGCAGCCGTCGGCGCCTTGTCGATCGGGCAGACGGCGAAGCTCCTCCGGATCCGCGGCAATGCCATGCAGGACGCCGTGCCCAGCGGGGCCGGCTCGATGGCGGCGATCATCGGCCTCGATGCCGAGGCGGTCGCCAGGCTCTGCGAGGACGCTGCCGAGGGCGAGGTCTGCGAGCCCGCCAACGACAATGGCGGCGGCCAGATCGTCATTTCCGGCAATGCCGCCGCGATCGACCGGGCCATCGCACTGGCGCAGGAGCGGGGCGCCAAGCGGGCGCTGCCGTTGTCGGTCTCTGCGCCCTTCCACTGTCGGCTGATGCAACCGGCAGCCGATCGCATGGCGCAGGCGCTGGCAGAGGCCGAGATCGCGGCGCCGCGGGTGCCCGTGGTCACCAACGTCACCGCCGACGCGACGTCGGATCCGGCCGAGATCCGCGACCGGCTGGTGCGGCAGGTCACCGGCCAGGTACGCTGGCGGGAAAGCATCGAATGGCTTGCGGCCAATGGTGTCGACTCGCTGGTGGAGATCGGCAGCGGCAAGGTCCTGACCGGGCTGGCGCGCCGGATCGATCGCAGCCTCGACGCCCGCGCCATCGGAACGGCGGACGATGTCCGCGGTTTTGGCGCAGGCTGACCCCATCCTAGACGCCGCACGCCGACGGCGCTGCGGAACCGACGACAACAGAAGGAATCCGACATGTTCGATCTGACCGGGCGCAAGGCGCTCGTAACCGGCGCCAGCGGCGGCATCGGCGAGGCGATTGCCCGGGCGCTGCACGGTGCCGGTGCCACCGTGGGCCTGCACGGTACCCGCCGCGAGAAGCTGGACGAACTGGCAGCCTCGCTCGGCGAGCGGGCGATGGTGTTTCCTGCCGACCTGTCGGACCGGGCCGAACAGAAGCGCCTCGCCGAAACGGCCGAGAGCGAGATGCAGGGCGTCGACATTCTGGTGAACAACGCCGGCATCACCCGTGACGGCCTGTTCGTGCGGATGTCGGACGAGGACTGGGACACGGTCCTGGAGATCGATCTCACCGCCGCCTTCCGGCTGACGCGGGGCGTGACGCATCCGATGATGCGTCGTCGCTTTGGCCGAATCATCAACATCACGTCGATCGTCGGCGTGACCGGCAATCCCGGACAGGCGAATTACTGCGCGGCAAAGGCGGGCATGATCGGCCTGTCCAAGTCGCTTGCCCAGGAAATCGCCTCGCGGTCGGTGACGGTCAATTGCATCGCGCCCGGCTTCATATCGAGTGCCATGACCGAGAAGCTGAACGACAAGCAGAAGGACGCGATCATGGGGGCGATCCCGATGAGGCGGATGGGCGAAGCGGCGGAAATCGCGGCTTCGGCGGTCTATCTGGCGTCCAACGAGGCGGGATACGTCACCGGCCAGACGCTGCACGTGAATGGCGGCATGGCCATGATCTGACGGGGCAGCAGGCCCGCGGCGTGCCGCTTGGCCGCCGCAGCAGGGCATGCTATGCGCCGGCACTTCGAATTTTCCGCTGTCGTTGCCTGCGGATGGCCGCGACGAGGATGACCACAACGCTTGATAATGCGTCGTGCCACGTCTAACGAAAGCGGCGAAACCAATCGCAATAGAGGACTGACAATGAGCGATACCGCTGAGCGAGTGAAGAAGATCGTCGTCGAACACCTGGGCGTCGAGCAGGAGAAGGTCACGGACAACGCGAGCTTCATCGACGATCTGGGCGCCGACAGCCTGGACACGGTCGAGCTCGTCATGGCTTTCGAGGAAGAGTTCGGCGTCGAGATTCCCGATGACGCTGCCGAGACCATCCTGACGGTCGGCGACGCGGTCAAGTTCATCGAGAAGAACCAGGCCTGACCCAATCGGGCGGCCTAACCGCCTGGGCGAAGAGCGATTGATGAGACGAGTTGTCATTACAGGCGTCGGCATGGTTACGCCCCTCGGGGCCGGTTCCGGCGTCACATGGAAGCGTCTGCTGAACGGCGAGAGTGGCCTGCAGCGGATCGAGAACTTCCAGGTCGATGATCTGGCGTGCCAGATCGCCGGCCAGATTCCGCGCGGCGACGGCCAGGACGGTACCTTCGATCCAGACCACTGGATGGAGCCGAAGGAACAGCGCAAGGTCGATGACTTCATCCTCTACGCTGTCGCGGCTGCGTCAGAAGCCCTCGACGACGCCAATTGGCACCCCGAATCCTACGAAGACCAGATCGCCTCCGGCGTCCTGATCGGCTCGGGAATCGGCGGCCTGCAGGGCATCGAGCGCACGTCTTTGATCCTGGCCGAGAAGGGACCGCGGCGGATCAGCCCCTTCTTCATCCCGGGCAGCCTGATCAACCTGGCTTCCGGCCATGTGTCGATCCGCAACGGCTTGAAAGGCCCGAACCATTCCGTGGTGACGGCCTGCTCGACCGGCGCGCATGCGATCGGTGACGCGTCCCGCCTGATCGCGCTCGGGGATGCCGACGTGATGGTCGCCGGCGGCGCCGAATCGCCGGTCGGCCGCCTGGCGATGGCGGGCTTTGCCGCGTGCAAGGCGTTGTCCACGCATTTCAACGACACCCCGCAGGCCGGGTCGCGGCCCTACGACCGCGACCGCGACGGCTTCGTCATGGGCGAGGGCGCGGGTGTCGTCGTTCTGGAAGAGTACGAGCACGCTAGGGCACGCGGCGCACGCATCTACGCCGAGGTGATCGGCTATGGCATGTCGGGCGACGCCTATCACATCACGGCCCCGGCTTCCGACGGCGACGGCGCCTATCGCTGCATGTCGGCGGCAATGAAGCGGGCCGGGGTGCAACCGTCCGATCTCGACTATGTCAACGCGCACGGAACCTCGACGCCGCTGGGCGACGAGATCGAACTGCGCGCGATCGAGCGGCTGGTCGGCGATGCCGCCAGCGGCATCACCATGTCGTCCACCAAATCCGCCATCGGGCATCTGCTCGGTGCGGCAGGCTCCGTCGAGGCGATCTTCTCGGCACTGGCGATCCGCGACAACGTCGCGCCGCCGACGCTGAATCTCGACAACCCGTCGGTGGAGACCAAGATCGATCTCGTTCCGCACGAGAAGCGCGAAAAGCGCATCGACGTGGCTCTGTCGAACTCCTTCGGATTCGGCGGGACCAACGCATCGCTCGTGCTGCGACGCGTGGCTGACTGACACCGATGGCGGCGGCGCATGATGTCGCCGCCGCCGTTCGGGCTTTCGCCACAATCCGATGGTGCTTCGGCAGCCACGAGGCAATTTCAATCGGGGGTATGCGGTGACCGACGAACGTGGCGGCGAGGGCGCTCGCTCAGGCAGAGACCGACGCGGCCGGAAACCGGCGCCGGTGCGCAGCCGCTCGCGCCATTCGCGAAACCAGCTCGTCATCTTCCTGAATTTCTGCCTGTCGGCCGCGCTCTTCGCGATGCTCGCCGCCGGGGCAGTGATCTACTGGGGTGCCGGCCAGTTCGAGGCGGCAGGCCCGCTGCAAGCCGAGACCACCTATGTCGTGCCGCGCAACAGCGGCCTTCAGACCATTGCGAGCGGCCTCGAGAGCAAAGGCGTCATCAGCGATGCCAGCGTGTTCGAGTACGGCGTGCGCTTCGCCGGGACCGCCGGTGACCTGAAGGCGGGCGAATACGCCTTCGCGCCGGGCACCTCCATGCGGCAGGTGATGGAAAAGCTCCGCGAGGGGCGATCCATCATGCATTCGGTGACCATCCCGGAAGGCTGGACGACGCAAAGGGCGTTCGAGCGGATCGCCGCCGAGCCATCGCTGACCGGCGAGATGCCAGAGATGGTTCCCGAGGGCACGCTGCGCCCTGACACCTACCTCTTCCAGCGCGGCATGACCCGCAAGGAACTGGTGCGCCGGATGCGCGAGGCGCAGAACGCGCTCGTCGCCGAAATCTGGGAGAAGCGCGCCGACGACCTGCCGATCGACGATATCGGCGAGTTCATCACCCTGGCTTCGATCGTCGAGCGGGAGACGGGGGTCGCGAGCGAGCGGCCGCATGTGGCCTCGGTCTTCATCAACCGCCTGCGCAAGGGCATGCGGCTGCAATCGGATCCGACATTCCTCTATGGCGTCTATGGCGGCGCGGGCAAGCCGGCCGATGCGCCGGTCACCCAGTCCGACATCGACAGCGACACGCCGTACAACACGTACAAGATCGGCGGCCTGCCGCCCGGTCCGATCGCCGCGCCCGGCCGCGCCGCCCTGGAGGCGGTGGCGACCCCGCTGGAAACCGACGATCTCTATTTCGTCGCCGACGGGACCGGCGGTCACGTCTTCGCCACTACACTGGACGAGCACAATCGCAACGTCCGCGACTATCGTGCTTTGGAGCGCCAGAACCGCGCCGAGGCCGAGTCGACCCAGTAAAGCGCGGACTGGCCGGACCGAACGGAAGGGAGTGCGGCCATGCCCGTGCAGAGCATGACGGGCTTTGCCCGCCACGAGGCGACGGCTGCCGGCGGCGAGTTCGTCTGGGAACTGCGCTCGGTGAACAGCAAGGGCCTCGACCTGCGGCTGCGGCTGCCGCAGGGCTTCGAGACGATCGAGAACGATCTCCGCCGGGAGGCGGCGACCTGGCTGACCCGCGGAAACATCCAGGCCAACCTGCAGATTCGGCGCGACGAGGCGGCACCCGCCTTCACCATCAACGAGCCGATGCTCGGCCAACTCCTGGCGTTGTCGAGCCGTCTGGTGGCCGATGGCCATGCTGCGCCGCCCAGCGCCGACGGCATCCTGGCGATCAAGGGGATCGTCGAGGTAGCCGAGAGCCGAATGGATCCCGACACCCGCGATTCCCAGTTCGCGGCCGCCAGGGAGAGCTTTTCGGCCGCCCTCGCAAGCCTTGCCGGGGCACGGGAGGCCGAAGGGGCCGCTCTCGCCGACATCCTGTCCGAGCGGCTCGCGGAAATCGAGCGGCTGGCGGGAGAGGCGGAGGCCGATCCGTCGCGCAGCCCGCACGCCTGCCGCGACCGGCTGACGGCGCAGGTCGCCGAACTGATGACGGCGGACGATCGGCTCGACGAGCAGCGCCTGCATCAGGAGGCAGCAATGATCGCCGCCCGCGCGGACATCCGCGAGGAGATCGACCGACTGCAGACCCATGTGGCGGCGGCCAAGGCGCTGCTGGCCGCCGGCGGACCGGTCGGCCGTCGGCTCGATTTTTTGTCGCAGGAATTGAACCGCGAATCGAATACGATCTGCTCCAAGTCGAACGCGACTTCGCTGACCGCCATCGGACTTGAACTGAAGGTGGCGGTCGATCAGTTCCGTGAGCAGGTGCAGAACATAGAATGACGTCGATCTTCGAAACGGAATCGGCGGTGCCGATCGCACGCCGTGGGCTGATGCTCGTGCTGTCGTCGCCATCGGGCGCCGGCAAGTCCACCATCGCCCGCAACCTCCTGGAATCCGATCCCAGTTTCTCGCTCTCGGTCAGCGTGACGACGCGCAAGCGCCGGGCCAGCGAGATCGACGGCGTGCATTACCGTTTCATCGACCGGGCCGAGTTCGAGCGGCTGCGCGACGGCGGTGCGTTGCTGGAATGGGCGGAGGTCCACGGCAATTTCTACGGCACGCCACGCGAGGCCGCCGAAAAGGCGATGCGTGACGGCCGCGACATGCTGTTCGACATCGATTATCAGGGCGCGCTGCAATTGCAGGAGCAGGCCAAGGTGGACGTCGTGTCGGTGTTCATCCTGCCGCCATCCATGGCCGAGTTGAAGACGCGCCTGCTGCGCCGCGCCGAGGATTCCGGGGAGACCATCGCGGTGCGCCTGAAGAACGCCAAGGTCGAGATCGAGCGCTGGCGCGACTACGACTACGTTGTCGTCAACGAGGATCTGGACCGGGCTTTCTCGGCCGTGCGGTCGATCATCAACGCCGAGCGGATGCGCCGCGACCGGCGTCCCGGCCTGTTCGACTTCACCGCCGAGCTCCTGTCCCAGGACGTGTGCTGAGATCGGGCCATTCGGCCGCCGCGCCGGCTGACAAAACTAGTCAGTCGGTTATTGCAAGCCGTTGGCCAGGCGCACGAATTCGCGGATCGTTAGGGTCTCGGCCCGCCGCTGCGGGTCGATGTCCGCGGCCAACAGGAGCGTCTCTCCACCGAGGCTCTTGAGGCTCTGGCGCAGCATCTTGCGGCGCTGCCCGAAGGCTGCGGCCGTGACTGTCTCCAGTTTGGCGAGGGAGGCGGGCTCCGGCACCGCGCGGGGACGGATCTGGATGACGGACGAAGTGACCTTCGGCGGCGGGGTGAAGGCTTCCGGCGGAACGTCGAACAGGATCCGCGCTTCGGTCCGCCAACCCGCGAGCACGCCGAGACGGCCGTAATGTTTCGAGCCTGGGGCGGCGACGATACGCACGGCCACCTCGCGCTGGAACATCAGCGTCAGACTCGACCAGAGCGGCGGCCATTGCGGCGTGGCGATCCAGTCCAGCAACAACTGCGTCCCGACATTGTAGGGCAAATTCGCAACGATCTTCAGCGCTTCCGCGCCCTCAGGCCGCTGGACGGTCGCCAGGTCGAATTCCAGGGCATCCGCCCGAATGATCTCCAGCCGCCCCGGATAATGCGCCGCGACGGCCTCGAGTGCGGGAATACAGCGGCTGTCCTTCTCGACTACCACCACCCGGGCGGCGCCTTCGGCCAGCAGTGCCCGGGTCAGGCCGCCGGGTCCGGGTCCGATCTCGACCACCGTGGCGTCGTCCAGCGGCAGCGCCTGACGGGCGATGCGGCCGGTCAGGTTCAGATCGAGGAGAAAATTCTGGCCGAGGCTGCGCTTGGGGTCGAGACCGTGTTCGGCAAGGACCGCGCGCAGCGGCGGCAGGCTGTCGATGGGGCTCACGTGTGCGCCGTCGCCGTGCTGGCTGTATGCTTCGCCGCGTCTGCCATGCGGCCGGCAAGCCGCAGGGCCGCCAGGAAGCTGTCGGGCCGGGCCTCGCCGGTGCCGGCAATGTCGGCCGCCGTGCCGTGATCGGGCGAGGTCCGGATGACCGGCAGGCCGAGCGTCGCATTCACCGTCTTGTCGAAGGCGAGGGTCTTGGCGGGGATCAGCGCCTGGTCGTGATACATGCAGATGGCCACGTCGTAGCGGGACCGCGCCGGTGGATGAAACATGGTGTCGGCGGGCAGCGGGCCGACGGCGTCGATGCCCGAGGCGCGAAGACGGGCGATCGCCGGACGGATGACCGTTTCGTCCTCGCTTCCGATCGCGCCCTTTTCGCCTGCATGCGGGTTGAGTCCGGCGATCGCCAGCCGTGGCCGGGCGATGCCGAGGCGGTCGCGGAAGTCCGCGGCGACGATCCGGCAGGTGGTCTCGATCAACTCGGACGTCAGCTGCCTCGGCACTTCGGATATGGGAATATGAATGGTCACGGGGACGCAGGACAGATCCGGCCCGGTGAGCAGCATCACGGGCGTGAACGGTCGGCCGAGCCACAACTGGCACAGATGCGCGAGATATTCGGTGTGGCCGGGATGATGGAAGCCGGCATCGTAGAGTGCCTTCTTGTCGATCGGCCCGGTGACAAGTGCTGCCGCCAGTCCGTCCAGCACCAGCGCCGTGGCGCGGTCGATCGCCTCGATCGTTCCGGCGGCGTTGGCCGGGTCGGTCCGTCCGGGCGCGTCGGACTGGCGATTGACCAGTGGCAGCACCGGAAGAGTGCCGGGTGCGACGCACAGCGCTTCTTGCGGATTTTGGATCATCGCCACCGTCAGGGCGCGGCCCAGACGCCGGGCGCGCGCCGCGAGGAGATCGGGATCACCGATGACGAACCAGGACGGCAGGCCCTCCCGGTGCTCGCCATGGATGGCAATCACGATGTCCGGGCCGACGCCGGACGGGTCGCCCAGCGTCACTGCGATCGGCAGGTCAGCCGCAGATGCCGTCACGACGCTGCCCTCAACGTCGAACGATCTGGGCCCGTTCGCGCAGCGTCTTCAGATAGTCCGCGTCGGGCTCGGACTGTTCGCCGAGCTTTTCCATTTCGCGGGCCTGGAAGACCATCGCCGCGGCCTTGTCGTCGGAGATGCTACGGGTGTTGCAGACCGCGATGAACTCGACGCCGCGCTCGGTCTGCTGGGCCGGCGTGGTGCGGCCGACCGAGGTTGCCTGGATGTCCTTCTTCCAGCGCGGCGGCAGTTCCGGCTGGGCGACGCGGCCGAGATCGCGAACGGTCACGTCGCGCAGGCCCTTGGCGAATTCGAAGGTGGAATCGCAGGATTGGAAGCGCGAGCGCATGCTTTCGGCTTCGCGCTTGCGCGTGGCGAGCAGCGCCGATTGCTGCCCCTCGGGGATGACGAAGATCACCTGCTGCAGCGTGTACTCGGTGGTGCTCGGCTTCTCGCCGCCCTGCGCCAGCATCCGCTGCACGACGTCCTGCTCGCTCAGCTTCTCGCTGCTGCGCATGTTGGCCTGCACCGCCTGGCCCCAGCCCATCTGGACGCGAATGTAGTCCTTGAAACCGTCCGACGAGAAGCCGGCGCGTGACAGCACCTCGCCGAGTTGCGTCTCTGTCAGCTTGTTCTCGGCGGCGAAACGCCCGAACGCCTCGTTCACCGCATCGTCCGAGATGGAGATGCCGCGCCGACGGATTTCCTGTTTCTTCAGGGCCTCGTCGATCAGTTCGTCGGTCGCCTTCTGTGTGGTGTTGCCACCGACACGGCGCAGATTCAGGAAGGCGGCGCGCTGGCGGATCTGGTAGCTGGTGATCGGGACGCCGTTGACGACAACGCTGATCTCGCTGGCCGCCTGTGCGGTTCCAGTGGTGGCCGGCACGATTGCCGCGACCGAGCCCAGAAGGGCAAGTGCGACGGCCGCGCGTCTGGCAACGTTTCCAACGATCATGATTGCTTCAACTCCCTAGATGGCGCGCGTCTCGCGGCTGTGTTCCGCCGGTTGCCGGCTGCGCCCGTCTTCCGTCAGGACCTCGCAGGACGCAAAGGCTCCCGCAAGCCGTTTCGTCCGCAGGCCCAGCCCGACATTAGAAGGTGGCTTTGGCGAAACCATGGTCCCGGTCCGTCACTGGATCGCCGCACCCACAACTCGGGGCGATCAACCGTCAGCCGTCCTCACCGAGATCGTACGAATAGCCGATATCGGAAATCGTCCGCAGCCCGATCGTGAACATCAGCCGCGAGGAATCGGATTCTTGTGAATAGCGGTTCACGGTGTCCTGGTAGGAAACGAGCAGGCTGAAGCACTCGTCGGCATAGCCGATGCCAAAGGTCTTCTCGACGATCGACTGATTCTTGATGTCGTAACCGAGCGAGCCAAAGGCGTTCCAATTGTCGGCGAATTTCAGTGTGCCCGAGCCGGTGATCTGGCTGCGCTCCTCAATCGAACCGTAGATCGGCTGGGCATCGATATTGGTGTAGGTCACCGTGGCGGTTGCATAGGACGACCCGTAGGTGCCGAAGACGTCGGTGCGCCGGACATCGAAGGTCTCTTCGTCGAAGCGGGCCTGAGTGCCGAGGGTGATGCCGATCGGCGTACCAAGGGAGATCGAGCCGACATAGTCGGAGCGGTCTGTCTCCAGTCCGGAATCGTAGCCGACGAGCGCAAGATCGGTCTGGGCGAACGAGTTGACTCCGCCCAGATGATAGGACTGGCCGACGACGGCGTTGACCGTGTAGCCGCCGTCGAAGCTACCGGCATATTTGACGCCGACATTGGCCCGCGAGCCGCCCTCGATGCGGTCGTAGCCGGAGAACTTGTCGAGCGCGAAGAGATTGGCGGTGTTGAACACCAGCGTCTGGGCGTCCTCGTTGGGCAGGAGGCCTATCTTCTGCTCGTCCGGCCGGACGATGATCTGGCCGATCGGCTCGATCACATGCGAGGCGTTGGCGGTCTCGATGAGATAGGGATAGCGAGCCTCCATCGCCGCCGTTGCCATACCGCGGGTGCCAGAATCATCGATCGAAAGCGTGCCCTGCTGTACCCCAAGATTAGGAAATCCGTCGGAGCGCATATCAGCGGCATATCCATCGCCGCGAACTGATGCCGTCGGCGACAACACCAGACCCGAATCCAGCGTATAGGAATCGCGCCAGGCCAAATCGGCCGATGCGCGGGTATAGTCACCCTCCAGCGCATTGTAGCGCAGCAGGTCGGGACGATATTGATACCCATCGAGCGGCACCCGGCACGCCTCGTACATGTCGTCCACGAGGTAGAGCGATGTCGCACAGATCGGAGTGACCGAACCCTCCTCACGGTGGAGCGAGGCGACGTTCATTTGGAGCTTCAGCTCACCGCCGAGAACGCTCTCCTGGTCGATGCGCTCGTAGTCGAGGCTTGGGGCGACCAGCGGCTGTGTGTCTGAGGCATCGGGATTGACTGACTGGTACTGGAACTTCTGGCCGCGCAGGTCGAAATAGCTCTGGTCGCCGAGACCGGTCAGATAGATCTCCGACGTCTTCACCGTGTCGCTGTAACCCGGGATCTCGTAGGTGGCGGAGAAGTTCTCGTCCGACTGTACCAGGACGTCCCAACCGAGCGTCCAGCGCTCGCTCAGGGCGAACTGAGCCCTGGAGCCGATCATGCCGCGTTCGGTGTTGTCGAAGTCGGGCGAGGCGGTGATGAGTTCGCCCGTCGTTGAATTGTAGATGTTGTCGTCGGCGAAGGCGTCGGGATCGCGCTGACTGATGCCTGCGGCCTGCAGGGTGAAATAGCCGCTCTCGAAGGCCTGACGGTACTCGGCCTCGGCCAGGAAACCCTGCTTAGTATAATAGGTGCCCGACAGGGTCACGTCCTTGTCGTCGGCAATATCGATGAAATACGGGGTTCGCAGCCCGTAGCCGAGCTCGCTCGATGAACGGAAGACCGGGGTCAGGAAGCCGGTCTTGCGTTTGACCGTCGGGTCCGGGGACTGGAAATAGGGCAGGTATGCGATGGGCGTGCCGAACAGCTCGAACTTCGCGCCGTAATACCGGACCTCTTTCTCGTTCTGGTCCCAGACGATCTTTCGCGCCTTTACCTGCCAGAGCGGCGCCCGCTCGGGGTTCTCGCGGCAGGGTTCGCAGGCCGTGTAGACGCCCTGCTGGAAGGTCGTAACGCTGCCATCCTGACGCACTGCGTCCGCGGCGGCGAAACGGGTGTTGTCCGGTGTCTCGATCCGCAGCGCCTTGACGAAGCCGTCGCGGAAATCATCCGTGATGTCGATGCTGTCGGCGTAGACCTTATTTCCGTCCGGCTGTTGCAATTCCACATCGCCGGACGCGACCAACCGGCGCGTGTTCTGGTCATAGGTGACATCCCGCGCCACGAGCTTGTAGCTGCCGTAGTCGATCCGCACACCGCCCGAAGCAGTCACGATGGAGCTGTCGGTGTTGTAGGTGACGGTGTCCGCTTCGAGAAACATCTGGGCATCGTCGGGCACCGACATGTCGGCCGGAATCCCCGCCTGCGCCCACGCGACCTGCCCCCCCAAGCCGAGGCCGCAAATAGCTGTACCGGCGAGAAGAAACGCCCGCATGCCGACCTGCGCGTCGCGTCTTCCTGCGCGACTGGCCCCCCTCGCAACCATACTCAACCATCCTCTTGATGGAGCAGGATCGTCACCCCAGACAATCCTGCTGCCAAGACCGGAAACCACGCTGCCATTACCGGTGGTACCACGTCATTGCTTCCGAGAGCTTTCGCCAAGAACGTGACGACATAAAGCACGAATCCCGCCAATACACCGCCCGCAATCGTCCTACCAGACTGGCCCGTGCGCGAAAACCTCGTGGCGACGGTCGCGGCGAGCAAAGTCATGGCGATGAACAGCGCCGGCTGCGCCACCAGCGTGTGGTATTGCATCCGAAAAGCGTCGGTGTTGAAGCCGAGACTGGCGGCCACGTCGATCTTCGTACCCAGCTGCCAGATGGAGATCGCCTCGGGATCGGCGATCCGCTGCTCGACATATTCGGGGCGCAGGCTGGTGGGAAGCTTGTATTCGGCCGGAAATTCTGGGCGATAGCCGACCCGCGTGACCCGCGGGGCTTCCAGTGTCCAGAACCGGTCGCTCAGCACAGCGCGGGACGCATCGATCCGCTCCTTGACGATGCCTTCGTCGTTCATGACGAAGGCCGTCACGTCGCCCAGGACCGTGCCGCTGCGCGCGACCGTCTTGGCGCCAAGGATCGACTGCACGCCGTCGCCCTCCTGGCGCAGCCACGGCACCCGATCCGAACTTGCCAAGTCGCCACCGCGGGCCAACGTGGCCTGCAGGTCCTCGGCGAGGGTCCGCGTATAGGCAGTCAGCGGATTGTAGACGAAGGTCGCCACCATCCCGATGAGAACCGATCCGACGACGAAGGGCAGAAGGATCTGCCAGATCGAGACGCCGGAGGCGCGCGCGACCACCAGCTCGAGCCGCCGGTTGAGGGTCAGGAGCGTGTAGATGGACGAAAACAGGATGATGAAGGGAAAGGCCTGCCCAATGAAGCTCGGCACCCGCAACATCGAGAACAGGGCAGCCGCCGAGAACCCCAGATCCTCGAAGCGTCCGCGCCGGCTGACCTCGATCAGGTCGATCAGATAGATCAGCGCGAAGACCGTCAGCAGCGTCGACAGGAAGCTGACGACATACATGCGCAGGAAATAGCGGTTGAGGGTCCAGTTCCTCATCGCGTGGCCTCCGCAGGCCGACGCCTGCCGGACAGTGCGGCAATGCCTTCCTGCAGGAAGGCATTTGCCTGCTGCAGCGGTGCCCAGCCGAGCATGTCGAAATTGCGCCAGATCAACAGGCTGTTCAGCGCGATTGCCGCGAGCGGCAGAAGGTAGGCAAGCAGCACCCAGACGAAGCCCTGTTCGATCTGCGACAGCACCACGAAGCCTGCGGCCTTGAGGCTCAGCCCGCCGCACAGGCCGATGGCCATGGCCGGCCCGGTGCCTTGCCGATTGGTCGACGGATGGCCGGCCACGACGATTGCCCACAGAACGAAGGCGATGGCAAAGAGCCAGTTGGTCATTCGGTCGGTCAGCTCCTCGGTGAAGCTGTAGGGCCGCTCCTGATAAAGCCCGTCATTGGGATCGGGCGAGATCAGTTCGGCGGTGCTGCGCTCGGATGCGCGCACCCAGCTGTTGTCGGTGGCGGGCCTCAACTCGGCGAGGTCGAAAGCATAGGTCTGAAACTGGATGACCGAGACGCTGTTGTCAGCTGTGTTGCGGCGATGCAACTGGCCGTCGAACAACAGCAGCAGCGATTGTGAATCCTGGTCGATGATCTTTGCCTCGCGGGCGAAATAGGTGAGGTCGCTCGCCGGATCGCGGGTGTCGGCAATCACCAGGCTTTTGACGGTCGCGCCATTGACGTCGCCGATGCTGATGAGGATGCCCTGCTGCACCTGCTCGAACCGGCCGGGCTTGAGAAACAGCGTGATCATGTCGGCGTTGATCGAGCGGATGCCATTCTGGAAGGCGCTCATCGAGGCGGGGCCGACGACATTGGCGATCAGCAGCATGATCAGCCCGCCAAGCAGGCCGAGGGCGATGATCGGACGGGCGATCACCTTCTGTGATGCGCCGGCCGCCGAGATGACGGCGCGTTCGGAATCGGAGTTCAGGGAGTTCAGCGCCTGGATCGCGCCGATCAGCAGGGCGAAGGGCATGACGCCGGCAGCCAGGTCCGGAAGCAACATCAGGGCGATCCAGAAGATGTTGCCGGCAGCCGACGCGCTCGTCTTCACGATGTCGATCCGCGACAGCGCCTGCACGATCCAGACGATCAGCACCAGCGAAGTCAGCGACGACGCCGCATACACGAAGGCTCGTCTGAAGATGTAGCGTTCCAGAATCGTCATTCAGCCCCGGTACCCGTCGCTGCAGTGTGGCCCATGGCTCGCTCGATAGTCCTTGCGGCCGGCCCGGACCTGGAAAAAAGGCAGGTGGCAGTCGTCTGTCTTCTCGCGGAGAGAATTATATCAGCTTGGCTAAAGAAGGGCGAAGAACCATGGTGAACACGGCGTATCTTCGCTGCCGGGCCTTGCAATGCGGCCCGCCCCAACCATCATTGGCCGCGTCGCCACATGCCACCCCGCACGGCTCCGCTGTCGCGACCCGTTTTCATTCGACCTGCAGGAGACTTCATGGCCAGCCTTCCATCGATCGAGTTCGTCGCCCAGGACGCGCCAGCCAAGGGGGTCGTCGTGGTCTTCTCCGGCAAGGACGCGAGCCTGCCGGCGGCCACGAGCGAGGCGATCCGGTCGCTCGTCACGCGGGCCGCCACCATCGGGAAGTTCAAGGGCAAGCTGTTGGCCACGCTCGACCTCGTGGCACCGGCAGATGTCGATGCCGACCGGTTGCTCATCGTGGGGACCCATTCCGACAAGGAGCTGGCAGACGAGGACTGGTTGAAGCTCGGCGGCGTCATCGCCGCGCAGACCAAGGGCGCGGCGGCCGTAACGGTCCGATGCGACCGGACCGGTGGTGCGGTCTCGGCCGACGAGACGGCGATGATGGCAGCCGGCGCCAGCCTGCGTGCCTATGACTTCGATCTCTACAAGACCAAGTCTTCGCGCAAGAACGGCGAGGATGAGCCGACGATCGCCTCGACGATCACCTTTTCGGTTGCCGACGTCCCGGCGGCGAAAGAGGCCTATACCGTGCAGGAGGCCATCGCAGCGGGCACGATGCTCGCCCGCGATCTGGTGAACGAGCCGGCCAACGTGCTGGGTCCGGTGGAATTTGCAGAACGGATCGCGGCGCTGTCGCAGCAGGGCGTGGATGTCGAGATTCTCGGCGAATCGGAATTGCGGGCGCTGAAGATGGACGCGCTGCTCGGGGTCGCGCAGGGCTCGCCGCGGCCGCCGCGGCTGGCGATCATGCGCTGGAACGGCGGTCCCGAGGACGAGGCGCCGATTGCCTTCGTCGGCAAGGGCGTGGTCTTCGACACCGGCGGCATCTCGATCAAGCCGGCCGGATCGATGGACGAGATGAAGGGCGACATGGGCGGCGCTGCCGCAGTCGTCGGCGTGATGCGTGCCCTGGCGGGTCGGGCCGCACGGGTCAACGCCATCGGTATCGTCGGCCTTGTCGAGAACTCGGTCGACGGCAACGCCCAGCGGCCGGGCGACATCGTGACGGCGATGTCCGGCACGACGATCGAGGTGCTGAACACCGACGCCGAGGGGCGGCTCGTTCTGGCCGACGCGCTTTGGTACTGCCAGGATCGCTTCAAGCCGAAGTTCATGGTCAATCTTGCGACGCTGACCGGCGCCATCGTCGTGGCGCTCGGCAATCACCATGCCGGCCTGTTCTCCAACAATGACGAACTGTCCGACCGTCTGCTGGCCGCCGGCATCGGCACCGGCGAGAAGGTCTGGCGGCTGCCGCTGGCGCCCGAATACGACAAGATGATCGAGGGCAAGTTCGCCGACATCAAGAACATCGGCGGCGGTCGTGCGGCGGGCGCGATCACCGCGGCGCAGTTCCTGCAGCGCTTCGTCAATGACGTGCCCTGGGCGCATCTCGACGTGGCGGGCACCGCGATGGGCTCGCCGGCCAACGAGTACAACCAGTCCTGGGCCTCGGGCTTCGGCGTGCGGCTGCTCGACCGGCTGGTCTCCGACCACTACCAGGCCAGCTAGGAGAGGGGGCCTCCATGACCGAGGTCCTGTTCTACCATCTGACCCAGAGCCGGCTCGAGGAGGCGTTGCCCGACCTCCTCGAGAAGAGCCTGGGGAAAGGATGGCGGGTGGTCGTGCAGTTCACGTCCGAAGAGCGCCGCGACGCGCTCGACCATCATCTCTGGGTCTACCGGGACGAGAGCTTTCTGCCCCACGGCAGCGATGGCGAGAGCGGGGCGCCGCAGCCAATCCTCCTGACCGTCGAGGCGGAGCAGAAGGCGAACGCCCCGCAGGTCAGGTTCCTGGTGGAAGGTGCCGTGCCGACCAGCCTGGAAGGCTATGAGCGGGCCGTCTATCTCTTCGACGGCCACGATGCCGAACAGGTGGAACTGGCACGATTGCGGTGGAAGGTGGAGAAGGCGGCGGGCCACGCCGTCACCTACTGGCAGCAGAACGACGATCGCCGCTGGATCAAGAAGGCCTGATGCCCGGAGCGTCCCGGGTTCAGCGACGGGCGCTTTGACCCATGATTTCGCGCCCGTGATCGCGTCGCTGCGCCGGGGACGGCCGTTCCGCCGGTACGGTGTTGGACCAGCGAAGCGTCACGCCAAACCAGCGCGGTTGCAGGTGGATCACCACGGCAAAGGCCAAGAGATTGGCAAAGGCGGCAAGTTCCATCGTTTCCTCGACCCACACGGCGATATTCGCCTCGGCCAGTTCGGCGATAACGAGAAAGAGGGTCGAGAAGCCCACCGGCACGAGCCAGAACAGGCTGAGTTCGCGGATGTGGCGGGCCAGCCGCACACGGCGGTAGAGCAGGAGGGCAACGGCAACGACCGCCATCGCCAGCGGAATCAGATCCTTCGAGGTGGCGGTCAGGCAGGGGCCACCCGTGTAGAAGTCGCTGGTGCAACTCGACGTCTCGCGCAGCAGGGCCATGGAACTGCCGAAGCTGCCGAGCAGCGTCACGTAGAAGATCTCGAAATCGAAGCGTAACGCCGCGAGGAAAAAGACGAGCGCAGCCAGGGCGATCGTCCCGGCCTGGAGCAGTTCGTGCGGACTGTTCTCCGCCATCGCCGCAGCGCCAGAGTCGGAGCCCATCAGCAGGACACTGAAGCCGATCGCGGCTAGCACCGACAGGCCGGCGATCAAGGAGAAGACCGCTGACTGGCGCCAGTGCATGCGGCGCCGAACGACCTGCAGGAGGTCCGTGACATTCCCGGACAGTCGGGCATGGGCAAGGGGCATGGGAAACGCTTTTCTGACGCGCACCCGATCTGTGCCGCCGGAGCGACGAGTATCGAGAGGGCGAACTTCGCAAACGGGACGCTGCAGAGCGGCAAGGATGACAGCCATGCTGCCAGCGGTTTGGAACCGCTTACGTTTGCGTGCCTGATGTCATTTTCATGACGGGAGCGCAACGATGCGAATGCGCCTCGCCGGAGACTCTCCGTTCACACGTCCGAGCCTACGTCGATGGCGCGCTATTCTGCCGCCATCGCCGAATCGTGCTCCGCTGTCAGCGCGAGCCAGTCTTCCTCGCAGGACGCCAGGGTCTTGGCGGCTGCGGCACGCTGCTTGTTGAGCTCGCTCGCCTTGCCCGGATTGCTCGTGTAGAGGGCCGGATCGCCGAGCTTCTCGTCGAGCCCCTCGATGGTCTTCTGCAACCGCGAGATCTGGATTTCGAGCTGGCTGATCTTCTGCTTGAGCGGCTTCAGGGCGTCGCGGCGTTCGGCGGCCAGACGGCGCTGATCCATCTTGGAGACCGGTGCAGGGGCCGGTGGTGCGGTATCGCCGCCGCTGCCGGCTGCCGGGGCGTCGCTCCCCTTGGTGACGCCGGACAGGACCAGCTTCTTGTAGTCTTCCAGATCGCCGTCATAGCGGGATACCGTTCCGTCGGCGACGATCCATAGGCGGTCCATCGTGGCCTCGACCATGTGGCGGTCATGGCTGATCAGGATGACGGCGCCCGGATAGTCGTTGAGCGCCCGCACCAAGCTCTCGCGTGCTTCGATGTCGAGATGGTTGGTCGGCTCGTCGAGGATCAGGAGGTTGGGCGCATCCAGCGTCGCCAGGCCCATCAGCAGGCGTGCCTTCTCGCCGCCGGACAGCATGTCGGCGGCCGTGTCCATCTTCTGGGTCGGCAGGCCCATCCGGGCCACCTTGGCGCGCACCTTCGGCTCGGTCGCGTCGGGCATCAGGCGCCGCACATGCTGCACGGCGCTCTCTGCCGGCCGCAGATCGTCGATCTGGTGCTGCGCGAAGAACGCAATCTTTAACCCCGGCGCGCGGGTAATGGTGCCGCTCTGCTCCTTCAGACGCTGGGCGAGCAGCTTGGCGAATGTGGACTTGCCGTTGCCGTTCTGGCCGAGCAGCGCGATCCGGTCCTCCGTGTCGATCCGCAGGTCGAGGCCGGACAGGATCGGCCGTCCGGGCTCGTAGCCGACGGTGACATGCTCCATGCGGATGATGGGGGAGGCGGCCTGCTTCTCGGGCGCCTCGAAGACGAAGGGGGTGACGTGCTCCTCGACGATGCCCTGCAGCGGCTGCATGCGCTCCAGCGCCTTCAGGCGCGACTGCGCCTGCCGCGCCTTGGATGCCTTGGCGCGAAAGCGCTCGACGAAGGCTTCCATGTGCTTCTTCGCGGCTTCCTGCTTGGTGATCGACTTCTGCAGGAGCTCGAGCTTCTCGGCCCGCTGGCGCTCGAACTGGTCGTAGTCGCCGCGATAGAAGACGAGTTTCTGCTGGTCGAGATGCACGATCGAATTGACCGCATTGTTCAGGACGTCGCGATCATGGCTGATGACGATCACGGTATAGGGATAGCGTGAGACGAAATTCTCGAGCCAGAGCGTGCCTTCCAGATCGAGATAGTTGGTTGGCTCGTCGAGGAGCAGCAGGTCGGGCCGCGAGAACAGGACGGCCGCCAGCGCGACGCGCATCCGCCAGCCGCCGGAGAAGGACGATGCCGGCCGCGCCTGCGCAGTCATGTCGAAGCCGAGGCCCGACAGGATCGACGAGGCGCGGGCCTCGGCCGAATGGGCCTCGATATCGGCCAGGCGCGTATGGATGTCGGCAATGCGGTGCGGGTCCGTCGCGGTCTCGGCCTCCGCCAGGAGATCCACCCGCTCCTTGTCGGCCGCGAGCACGATCTCGATGAGCGAGTCTTCGGTGCCGGGCGCTTCCTGGGCGACCTGCCCGAGGCGGGTGTTCTTCGGGTAGCTGACCTCGCCGGTTTCGGCGGCCAGTTCCCCGGTGATGACCCGGAACAATGTCGACTTGCCCGCGCCGTTGCGACCGACGAGGCCAACCTTGCTGCCGGCCGGCAGCGAGAGGCTGGCCTTGTCGATGAGAAGGCGTCCGGCGACGCGCGCGGAAAGATTGGTGATCTGAAGCATGCGGCAGCTTTTGCCACGCCGTGACGCAGTGCGGAAGGGGATGTGGAAAGACAGTTGCCGGCAAGGGGCAGAGACAGGGGCGCTGAGGGGCCCGTCGGCCCCCAAGATGCTACCCCCGGCCGGCTTCCCGCTGGAAAGCGATCAGGTCGAAGCTCGGAGCGTCGCGAGCAAATCCGGTAAGGATTGCATGGGCCTGGCCCCGATGATGAGTCTGATGATTCAACATATTGAGGAGCGCCCCGCCGAGAACCTGCGTGAACTCCTGCGTTCCCGAAATCGTGCGATAGGTGAAGTCATCGGCGAGGTCGGTGTCGGCCAACCCGTCCACCCAGCCGATGATCCGCGCATCCTCGGCCTGCCTTGCCAACTGCAGTCCGGTGAGATCGGGAAACAGGATGGCATCGAGACGGTCGGGCCCGTCGCCGGATCCGGTGAAACGGCGCATCCAGATCCGGACGGCGACCAGGATGTGATTGAGGGTTCCCAGCATGGAGCGGAAGAACACGCCGAGGTCGGCGCGGACCTCCTTTTCGGTCAACCCGGCAGCGGCGACATAGAGGCGCTCGTTGCACCAGCGATTGTAGCCGGCGAACACGCGGGCCGTGTTTGTCGAAAGCATCTGGGACTCCGGCAAGTGACGGGGCTTTGCGCGCCGCTGAGAAGCCGAGAATTTCGCGACCCGCCCGCATTGGCAAGATGTCAGTCCCGGATTCCGGCAGGGGCGGTGTTCTGGCCGCTGCAACGCCTTGCTCCTGTGGGGACGCGTCGCTATAGGTCGCCCACTTTCCCCGATCCAATCGAAAAGGACTAGGACATGGCGGTCGAACGCACGTTCTCTATGATCAAACCCGACGCGACGCGTCGCAACATGACTGGCGCGATCACCGCCATGCTGGAAGAGGCCGGCCTGACGGTCGTGGCGTCGCGCCGCGTGTGGATGAGCCGCCGCGAGGCCGAGGGCTTCTACGCGGTCCACAAGGAGCGTCCGTTCTTCGGCGAGCTGGTCGAGTCGATGTCGTCGGGCCCGACGGTCGTCCAGGTGCTGCAGGGCGAGAATGCCATTGCGCGCAACCGCGAAGTGATGGGCGCGACCAATCCGTCCGACGCGGCCGACGGCACCATCCGAAAGGCCTTCGCCCTGTCGATCGGCGAGAACTCGGTGCATGGCTCCGACGCGCCGGAGACGGCCGCGCAGGAAATCGCCTACTGGTTCTCCGAGACCGAAATCGTCGGCTGAACCGTCTCAGCCCACCGCTATCGATGCAAAGGGAGGCCACTGAGCCTCCCTTTGTCGTTTCGGGCGTCCTCAGCTTCCGAAATACGCGGTGAGGACGACGATCAGGATGATCGTGTAGAGCAGGACACTGCCGGCCACGAGCATGATCTGGTAGTTGCGGCCGAACGTCGACCGGGTGATCTCGCCGGCTTAATACAAAAGGTTCGGCCAAGTGTACGAGACGAAATCGCCCTGCGTCATGACCGAGATGACCTTGCCGTGCTCGTCGACGATCGGCAGCCGGCGAAAACGCTCGTTCGACATGATCGGCATCCATTCGATCAGGTCGTCGTCGGCCTTCGCTACGCGCACGCCGGCGGTCATGATCTCGGACAGGCGGGTCGTCGCCGGATCGCGCTTCTCGGCCACGAGCCGGTTGAGGATGTCGCGCTCGGTCACGACACCGAGAAGCTTTTCCTCACCGTCGATGATCATGACCGATCCGATGTTCCGCTTGGCCATCTGCGTGGCCGCCTCGATTACCGGAATGTCCGGGCCGAAGCTGAGCGGTTTCGGTTTGTCGCGAAACTCCGGCCGATCCCCGATCTTCATGACGGTGCTCCTCCCACGCAAGATCGTGGAAGTGTAAACCAAACATGACAGGTGGGAAGCTGCCCGGTGTCGGGCGGCTGACGGTGCGGCGCGCGATGATGCTTATAGCTTGTGCCAGCGATCGGCGGCGTGGTCGTCCGTATTGCGCGATTCCACCCAGCCGCCGGTCGAGCCGTCGATCAGGTGCTCGCGCTTCCAGAACGGCGCTCGGGTCTTGAGGAAGTCCATCAGGAAGGATGCGCCATCGAAGGCGGCCTTTCGGTGCGCGGATGTGCAGCCGACGAAGACGATGTCCTCGCCGGGCCTGATCAGGCCGAAGCGGTGGATCGCGGTGCAGCCCAGGAGCGGCCAGCGCGACAGCGCCTCGCGTGCAATGCGCTCGATCTCCCGTTCGGCCATGCCGGGATAGTGTTCCAGCTCGAGGGCCGAGAGCCGGCCGCCTTCGTCGCGGCAATAGCCCGAGAAGGTGACGAGGCCGCCGACCGCTCCGCCCCCGGTCATGGCCGCGATCTCGGCTGCGATGTCGATGGGTTCTGCCTGGATCTGCACCACCGGTACGACATCCGCGGACGAGGCCGGCTTGGACACTTTGCCGGCCACGCTCAGCCTCCCGTCATCGGGGGAAAGAGGGCGATCTCGCGAGCGCCGGCGACCGGTTCGGAATGGTCAACATGCTCCTGGTCGATGGCGACGCGGATGAATTCCGGTGTCTGGAGTGCCGCCTCGTAGGTCTCGCCGCGGCCCTTCAGCCACAAAAGGAGATCGGCCACCGTGACGATCCCCGCCGGCAGTTCGACGTCTTCGTCGGACACGCCGATGCGCTCGCGCACCCATGCGAAATAGGCAAGCTTCATGGCAAGGGACCTCCTGCAATGGACATAATGGGACAGCTTCGCACGTCCGTCAGCCGGAGCCGACGCCCAGCCGCCGTCAGTCCGCGATATGCTTCAGACCGGCGCGGAAATAATCGTAGCCGGTATAGAGCGTCACGATCGCCGAGAGCCACAGCAGCAGGATCCCGGTCTCGGTGGCGTAGGCAAAGATATCGTCGGCCGCGGGGCCGGCAAGCAGGAAGGCGATCGACACCATCTGCATCGTCGTCTTCCATTTGGCGAGCTGGGTAACCGGCACGGACACCTTGAGCTCGGCCAGATATTCGCGCAGGCCCGAGACCAGGATCTCCCGGCACAGTATGACAATCGCGGCCCACAGGCTCCAGCCGGCGATCGTGCCGTCGGCTGCCAGGAGCAGCAGCGTCGCCGCCACCAGCAGCTTGTCGGCGATCGGGTCCAGCATCCGGCCGATCGTCGAGGTCTGCTGCCAGGCCCGCGCCAGATAGCCATCGAAGAAATCGGTGATGCTGGCGCCCAGGAAGATAACCAGGGCCGACCAGCGCGCGTAGTCGGGACTGCGCAACTGGCCTTCCAGGAAGAAACAGAGGACCACGAGCGGCACGCAGACGATGCGCGCATAGGTCAGGAGATTGGGGAGGCTGTAGGCCCGAGATGCCATGAATAGGTCCGCTTCGGCTGTGCGTGCCAGTACAAGCCCGTCAGCCGGGCTTTCGTCAACCGCCATTGTCCCAGTCGAACATGACGGTTTGGTCACCCGCGCTCGTGGAAATGGTCGTAGATCAATTTAGCCATGGCCGCGGAGATGCCCTCGACCTCGCGCAGATCGGTGAGCGCGGCCCGCGACACGGCCTTTGCCGTCCCGAAATGATGGAGCAGGGCGCGCTTGCGGGAAGGGCCGATCCCGCCGATCTCGTCGAGGGGGTTCTTGACCAGTTCCTTCTTGCGCCGCGCCCGATGGGTGCCGATGGCGAAGCGGTGGGCCTCGTCGCGCAGCCGCTGCAGGAAATACAGCACCGGATCGCGCGGCGGCAGCGAGAACGGCTCGCGTGTCCCGGTGACAAAGCGCTCGCGTCCGGCGTCGCGGTCGACACCCTTGGCGACGCCGATGGTCGTCACCCGCTCGGCGATGCCGAGGTCTGCGAGGATCTCGCGCACCGCCGATATCTGCCCCTTGCCGCCGTCGATGAGGACGAGGTCGGGCCAGGCGGGGAGGGTGGCGTCGGACAGGGCGTCCTGGGGATCGGCCTCGTCCTCCTCGGCGGCCACGCTCTCCGGCTCGCCGCCATGCTCCTTGATCAGCCGCGAGAAGCGTCGCCGCATGACCTCCTTCATCATCCCGAAATCGTCGCCGGGGGTAATGTCGTCGCCCCGGATATTGAACTTGCGGTAGTGATTCTTGGCAAAGCCCTGCGGTCCGGCGACGATCATCGCGCCGACGGCGGCCGTGCCCATGATGTGGGAATTGTCGTAGACCTCGATTCGCCGCGGCGCGCGGGCGAGGCCGAAGGTCTCCGCAACGCCGGCCAGGAGCCGCGCCTGGGACGATGTCTCGGCCAGCCGGCGGCCCAGCGCCTCGCGGGCATTGGCGGTGGCGTGATCGACGAGATCGCGCTTCAGGCCGCGGGCCGGCACGCCGATCTGCACCCGGTGAACGGCCTTGAGGCTGAGGGCTTCGGCCAGAAGCGGGCCGTCGTCCACCACCAGCGGCAGCAGGATCAGTCGCGGCGCCGGCTTGTCGTCGTAGAACTGGGCGAGGAACGCCCCCAGCACCTCGCCCGGCTCCAGCGAGGAATCGGCCTTGGGAAAATAGGCGCGGTTGCCCCAGTTCTGGCCGGTGCGGAAGAAGAACACCTGGATGCAGGTCATGCCGCCTTCCTGGTGGATGGCGAAGACATCGGCCTCCTCGATGCCGGCCGGATTGATGCCCTGATGGCTCTGGACGTGGGAGAGCGCCGCCAGACGGTCACGGTAGATCGCGGCGCGCTCGAAATCCAGGTCGTCGGACGCCTCCTGCATGGCCGCCGACATGCCGCTCTTGATCTGGTTCGAGCGGCCAGACAGGAACGCCTTGGCCTCGCCCACCAGAGCGCCATAGTCGGCGATGGAGATTTCGCCGGTGCAGGGGGCGGCGCACCGCTTGATCTGGTGGAGCAGGCACGGCCGGGTGCGGCTCTCGTAGACCGAATCGGTGCAGGTGCGCAGCAGGAAGGCCCGCTGCAAGGAATTGATCGTGCGGCCGACCGCACCGGCCGAGGCGAAGGGACCGAAATAGCTGCCTTTTCGCGACCGCGCGCCGCGGTGCTTCATGATCGCGGGGGCCTCGTGATCCTCGCTGACCAGGATGTAGGGGAACGATTTGTCGTCGCGCAGCAGCACGTTGTAGCGCGGCCGCAGGCGCTTTATGAGGTTGGCCTCGAGCAGCAGCGCCTCGGTCTCCGTGCGCGTCGTCACGAATTCCATCTGCCGCGTCTCGCGGATCATCCGTGCGATGCGCTGGGTATGGCCGCCGAGGCGCGTATAGCTGGCGACGCGCTTCTTCAGGGAGCTTGCCTTGCCAACGTAGAGAACGTCGCCGTCCTTGCCGAACATGCGATAGACGCCCGGCTGGTTCGGCAGACGCTTGGCGAGGGCGGCGATGAGATCTGCCCCAACGAGGTCGGCGGCCAGCTGCCGGCCCGCGTCGTCCCAGTCTATCGACGCCAGCAGCGCCGCACTGGCGGCGGCGCCATCGCCGGGTGCGCCCTCGTCGTCGTCCTGCGGACCGGCCTCTGCTTCCTCGATCAGGTCGTCGTCTGTTTCTTCGGGCTCGTCGATCATTTTGTCCTGGCCGGAGAAGAGCTTGCGGCCGCTTCCGGATATCTCGTATCAAGGTGTTCCCGGTCCGAATTCGTCATTGGTCCGACCGTTCGCGTCCCTTCTATATGATTCCGCCATGGCGAGAATGCAGGGGGCGGCGGACAGGCACGGTTGCAATGTTGGCTCGCAGTCGCCTGTCGCGATTCGGCAACGGTCGCCAAAAATCGCGCGAGCCGGATGCGACCATCCGCGATTGTACCTGTTTTGGATCCGATCGAACCCCATTTCAAAGCCAGGTAAGCGGGATCAAACGACGTGTTAGGGCGTGTCGCCCCGCTGCGACCATCGGGGCGCGTCGTCGTCCCTACGAGGTCTGGAAGGAGAAGGCGCATGCTCAACCTGCTTCGCAGTCTCGCACTCGCGACCACGGCGATCGTCGCCATGGTGCCTGCTGCCCGGGCCGCCGACGCCTTCCTGGAAGAGGCGCAGGCTCCAATGCCCGCGCCACTGGCACCTTCCTCGCCCGTCTATGTCTGGTCCGGGCCCTATGCCGGGGCATTCGTCGGCTACAACACGTCGAACTTCGATCAGTCCGGCGGCGCCAGCTTCGACGGCGAGGGCTTCGTCGGCGGCGTCTATACCGGCTACAATTGGCAGGCCGACGAGTTCGTCTACGGCCTGGAAGCCGATATTGGCGGGTCCGGCGTGGATGCCGACGGCACCAACACCGGCGCACGGATCGACGCGGACACCGACATCTTCGGCTCGTTTCGCGCCCGTGCCGGCGTGGCTGTGGATCCGTTCCTCGTCTTTGCCACGGGCGGTGTCGCGGCGGCTCGCAACGAGTTGTCGCTGAACGGTTTTTCCGACAGCCAGACCAGCATCGGCTACACGCTTGGCGCCGGCGTCGAGGCGCGCATCACCGACAACGTGACCTCGCGTCTCGAATATCGCTATTCGGATTTCGGCAGCGAGACCTATGATCTCGGCAATACCAGCGTCTCGTCCGGCTTCGACGAACACTCGATCCGGGCCGGCGTGGCGCTGAAGTTCTAGCGGCCGGCCCGGTCGGTTCTCAGCTCGCGGGCAGGGCCGGCTTCAGGTCCTCATAGGCGGGGAATTGCTGCGCGAAGCGCTGCAGCCAGGCCGCCAGTTGCGGCCGCTCACCCTCGATCTTGCCGGGAAAGCGCATCGTCGCCCAACCGAGCAGCGCGGCGACGGCGAAATGTCCGACGGTCAGTTCTTCGGGAAGCTCCAGAATCTGCTGTTCGAGCACGGCGAGCCCGCGATCGGCCTTCCGCAACTGCTTGTCGACCCAGGGCTGGTGCCGCTTGTCCTCGGGACGATAACGGACCTCGTAGACGGACAGGATCAGGGCGTCGACAATCCCATCGGCGGTCGCCTCGGTCGTGGCTACGAGGCGCCAGGGCTCGAGAGCCTGAGGGACCATCTGGTTGCCGCTCATGCGATCGAACAGGGCGCAGATCACGCGGCTGTCGTAGACCGTCGCGCCATCGTCCATCACCAGAACCGGAATCTTGCCCAGCGGATTGGCCTTGAGCAGCTCGTCGGGCTCGGCGGTCGTGTCGACCGGAACCGTCTCAAGCGCGATGCCGCAATGGCTGGCAGCCATGCGGACCTTGGCGGCAAAAGGGGACGGGGTGGAATAATACAGACGCATGCGGTTCGACGATCCTATTTGGAGACGTAGCCATACCCGGTGCGTCCTTCCTCCGGGAAGCGGCGCAGCGATTCGCAATTGGCACCATAGACGTGCCACTCGTCGAGACCCAGCACGCAGCCCTCGGCACGCCATGCGGCGACCGGAGAGAAGGCGCCGAGATATTCGCCGGCGGCGGCAAAGCCCATCGGATGCTCGATGACGTAATAGACAGTGCGGCTCACATGGTCGGACAGCAGTGCCGTCGCCTGGCAGTAGCGGCGCTCGATCGGTTCGGAGGGCAAAGGATCGTCCAGTCGCTGCGGGAGATAGGCCTTCTCGAACATGCCACTGAATTCGAGGATCTCGACCTTTTCGTTGAGCACGACCGGCGCGCCGTATTCGAACTGGTCCTCGACCTGTCCGAGGACGGCCGCATCGTCGCAGGCCGGTACCAGCGCGGTGCGTGCCGGCGCCGGTTCGCCATAGCGAAGATCGGCCGCCTGGGAGGGCAGAGCCATCAGGCCGGCAATGAACAGGGCAAGGGCGGCAGCGAGGGAGCGATGCATGGGAAAGCCTTCCGCGACGTCTGATCGGTGGGTCTTCGGTAGCACGAAAAGCTTGCGCGCAACCTCAGGCGTGGGGGGAAGTCGACGTAAAAATCGAAAATGTTGCGTCTGCGCCGCTCCCCAGCAGCGGGGCGAGTGTCTTCAGAACTGCTTCGGCCTCCTCGGCAAAGACGAAGGGCGGGTTGATGACGGTGAGGCCGGTGCCGACGAACCGCTCGTCCGCCGAATAGGGCTCGCGGAAGAATTCTGCCGTCACCCGTTCCTTGCCAGGCAAGGCGTCGAGGCGCTCGTGCAGTGCCGCGACGAGGGCAGGCCGCTTCAGCGGATACCAGACGGCATAGATGCCGCCCGGCCAGCGCTGCAGCGCCTTCGTCAGGCCGTCGGCAATGGCGTGGATCTCGTCGGTCCGCTCGAAGGGCGGGTCGATCAGCACGAGCCCGCGCTTCTCCTTGGGCGGCACGTGAGAGCCGAGCGCCAGCCATCCGTCCAGCGCGATCGCCTTGGTCTGGACGTCGCCTGCAAATAGCACTTTCAACGCCGCGGCGTCCTCAGGGTGCAGCTCGTAGGCGGACAGGCGGTCCTGGCTGCGCAGCAGGCGCCGTGCGATCAGCGGCGAGCCTGGATAGCGGCCTTCGGCGAGATCGGGCTCCAGCGCGTCGCGATAGACCGACAGCAGCGGGTTGGCGACGACGTCGGCGGTTGCCTGGACGAGCCGGCCGATGCCGTCCGCGTGCTCGCCGGTGCGCTGCGCTTCGTCGGCGTCCAGCGAATAGCTGCCGCGTCCGGCATGGGTGTCGAAGACGCGGAATGGTTTTTCCTTGCGCTTCAGATACGCGATCAGGCGGGTGAGGAGGGCGTGCTTGACCACGTCCGCGAAGTTTCCCGCGTGATAGGCGTGGCGGTAATTCATCGAGCGTCGCGTCCTTCCGAGCTGGCTGCAGTCGCTGGCGCCACCTCCGCGTTCAGGACTGGCGCGGAGCGAGGCTGGATGGCGGCTTGCGAACGCTGTGTTCATCGGCCTTACCGCAATGCGGCAAGTTCCCATCTCTCGTTGCAATGCCGGCGCTTGCCGGCTGTCTTTGCATCCGGAAGAGGACGCCGCAATGGCTGACGAGAAACTGTTCGAACCGCTTGATCTCGGTCCCACCCAACTGGCCAACCGTGTCGTGATGGCACCGCTGACGCGCAGCCGCGCCACCGACGATGGCGATCTGCGCGACATGCATGTGGAATATTATCGGCAGCGCGCGGGCGCCGGCCTGATCATCACCGAGGCGACCAACATCTCGCCGGAAGGCCGCGGCTATGCCTGGACGCCGGGCATCTTCACCGATCGCCAGGTGGCGGACTGGAAGAAGGTGACCGACGCGGTCCACGCGGAGGGGGGCAAGATCTTCCTGCAGCTCTGGCATGTCGGCCGGATCTCCCATCCGGACCTGCAGCCCGGCGGTGCGCTGCCGGTCGCGCCTTCGGCGGTCAAGCCCGACATGAAGGCCTTCACGACCGACGGGTTCAAGGACATCCCGGCGCCGCGGGCGCTGGAGACGGACGAACTGCCGCGCGTGGTGGCCGACTTCGTTAAGGCGGCGGAGAACTGCAAGGCCGCCGGATTCGACGGCGTCGAGATCCATTCGGCCAATGGCTATCTCCTCGACCAGTTCCTGCGTGACGGCGCCAACCAGCGCACCGACGAATATGGCGGCTCCATCGAGAACCGCATGCGCTTTCCGCTCGAAGTTGTCGATGCCGTCGTCGGCGTCTGGGGCGCCGAGCGCGTCGGCATCCGCATCTCGCCGGTCAGCCCTGCCAATGATCTGGCCGACAGCGATCCCGAGCCGCTTTTCACGCGCTATGTCGAGGAACTGTCAAAGCGCAAGCTGGTCTATCTGCACGTCATCGAGGGCGAGACCGGTGGCAACCGCGATCCGCAGTCGTTCAAGGCCTGGTCGCTGAAGGACCGGTTCGACGGAATCTACATGGGCAACAACGCCTATGACCGCGAAATGGCCATCGAGCGCGTGGAGAACGGCAAGACCGATCTCGTCTGTTTCGGCAAGCTGTTCATTTCCAGTCCGGACCTCGTCGAGCGTCTGAAGCTGAACGCGCCGCTCGCCGAATGGGATCAGTCGACCCTCTATGGCGGCGACGAGAAGGGCTATATCGACTATCCGCCACTGAGCGAGGACGAACGGGGGCGGCTGGCCAAGGCCGCCTGATCACGGGACGCCACGGCGTCCCGCTCCAGCTTCGAGAAAAAGGTCGGAGCCGTCGGTTCCGGCCTTTTTTCAGTTGCGTGGCGCATGGCGGCTCACCCGGGACGAATGGACCGGATCACGAAAATGCATTGGGGCGGCTGCGGCCCATGCGGTATCATGGCGCCATGAACAAGCCGCTTCCCGTCGCCATCGGACATTCCGCCTGTCCGCATGATTGCCCTTCCACCTGCGCCCTCGACGTCGAAATCCTCGAGAACCGGACAATCGGCCGGGTGCGCGGAGCGGCGGCCAACGACTACACGGCGGGAGTCATCTGCGCCAAGGTGGCGCGCTATGCCGAGCGGATCCACCATCCCGACCGGCTGATGACCCCGATGCAGCGTGTCGGCGCAAAGGGCGAAGGCGGGTGGCGCGAGATCGGCTGGGACGCCGCGCTCGACCTCGTCGCCGAGACATTCCTGGAGGCCGAGGCGCGCTATGGCTCGCAGGCCGTCTGGCCCTACCAGTACGCCGGGACGATGGGCCTGGTGCAGCGCGACGGCATCCATCGCCTGCGCCACGCCAAGCGCTATTCGGGCCAGTTCGATTCGATCTGCACCAACATGGCCTGGACCGGCTGGTTCGTGGGGGCCGGTGCGATGCGCGGCGCCGATCCACGCGAACTGGCACAGTCCGACTGCATCGTCATCTGGGGCACCAATGCGGTCGCCACCCAGGTCAATGTGATGACCCATGCCGCCCGGGCCCGCAAGGAACGCGGCGCCAGGATCGTCGTCATCGACATCTACGACAATGCCACGATGAAGCAGGCCGACATGGCGTTGAAGCTGCGGCCCGGCACCGACGCGGCGCTGGCCTGCGCGCTGATGCATGTGGCGTTTCGGGACGGCACGGCGGATCGCGACTATCTCGCCCGCTACACCGACGATCCGGCCGGACTGGAAGCCCATCTGGCGACCCGTACGCCGGAATGGGCTTCTGCCATCACCGGTCTGGCAGTCGAGGCGATCGAGGCTTTCGCGGCGCTGGTCGGGCGGACGCCGCGGACCTTCTTCAGGCTCGGCTACGGCTTCACCCGCCAGCGCAACGGCGCAGTCGCGATGCACGCGGCGATGTCGGTGCCGGCGGTGTATGGAAACTGGCGGCACGAGGGCGGCGGCGCCTTCCATTCCAACTCGGATATCTTCGGCCTCGACAAGTCCGAGATCATGGGTGCCGCCGACCGCGATCCGACGATCCGCTATCTCGACCAGTCGCGCATCGGCGCGGTGCTGACCTGCGACGCCGCGTCGTTGTCGGACGGCCCGCCGGTGACGGCGATGCTGATCCAGAACACCAATCCGGCCAATGTCTGCCCCGAGCAGCGGCTGGTGCGGCAGGGCCTGATGCGGGACGATTTGTTCACCTGCGTCCACGAGCAGTTCATGACCGACACGGCGAAGCTCGCCGACCTGGTGCTGCCGGCGACGATGTTCCTGGAGCATGACGACATCTATCGCGGCGGCGGCCAGAACCACATCGTCCTCGGATCGAAGCTGGTGGACCCGCCGGAGACGGTGCGCACCAATCACTTCGTCATCGAGGAACTCGCCAAGCGCCTCGGCGTCGCCGACCATCCGGGCTTCGGCCTGACCGAACGCACGTTGATCGACAATATGCTCAAGGCAGCAGGCGATGCCGAAGGCTTCGACGGTCTGCAGCGCGAAC
Source organism: Aurantimonas sp. A2-1-M11 (assembly GCF_036549475.1). Taxonomy (NCBI): domain Bacteria; kingdom Pseudomonadati; phylum Pseudomonadota; class Alphaproteobacteria; order Hyphomicrobiales; family Aurantimonadaceae; genus Aurantimonas; species Aurantimonas sp. A2-1-M11. Next base: position 53,765 of record NZ_JAZHLI010000019.1, read on the forward strand.
GCTGGATCGACCGCCAGCCGCCCTTCGCGCAGGCACATTTCCTGAACGGCTTTGCCTGGCCGGATGGCAGGTTCCGCTTCAAACCCGACTGGATCGGCTCCGCGGCGCCGAACCGGCCGCCGGACAGCATGGGCCCGCAGGGACCGGTGGCCGGGCTGCCGGAATTTCCCGATCATGTCACGCTGATCGAGACCGCGGATGCGGCGCATCCCTACCGGCTGGCGACGTCGCCCGCGCGGCAGTTCCTCAATTCGACCTTCGCCGAGACGCGTGGATCGCGCTCGCGCGAGGGCGCGCCGGAATTGCTGTTGCATCCCGAGGACGCGCTGCGCGAAAGCCTGGGCGACGGCGAGATAGTGACCATCGGCAATGCCCGCGGCAGCGTCCGGCTGCCGGTAAAGGTCAGCGACACGGCCAAGCCCGGCGTCCTGATCCATGAAGGGCTTTGGACGAACACGGATTTTCTCGACGGCGAGGGGATCAACGTCCTGACCGGCGCTGATCCGGTAGCCCCCTTCGGCGGCGCGGCGTTCCACGACAACCGCGTGTGGCTCAGGACGGCGCGCGGATAGCATCGACACTGGGTCGCCATCAGGTTCGGTCGGGTGCAGTCAATCGTCCTGTCGGGCTGACCCCTCGACCACAGCTCTGGCGCATATCGCGTCGTCCGGCTGGTGGCTGACCGCCTCGAACGGCGGGAAACGAGGAATCGCCCTGGAATTCCGGACTCCCGGCCAGGTTCTTCCAGTTCTGAATCAGCGTCCGTTCGCGGCGTTATGCCTTTGAATGGAGAGCGTTATCTTCGGTTTTTTGCGCTCAACCCTTTGCCGCCGCCTCGCGCCATTCGGGCAGCGGGAACAGCCGGTCGTAGCCCCAGTTGAAGGCGAAGGCGTAGACCGCATAGAAGGCGGCGAAGCTGGCGTCCATCAGGAGCGCCTGCAGGAGGCTGACCTCCAGATACAGCGCGATGACCGGCAGCAGGAACACCAGCAGGCAGACCTCGAAAAGGATCGCGTGGACGATGCGAATGAGCGGCGTCTTGCGCGTCGTCGCGCGCAGCCGCTGCATCAGATGGTCGAAGCCGAGATTGTAGACATAGTTCCAGATCGTCGCGATGGTCGCGCCGACGATCGTCACCACGCCAAGATCGGCTAAGGGGACATGAAACAGCCACGCGCCGATCGGGGTGATCAGGGCGAGCCCGAGGATCTCGAAGCTGATGGCGTGACGAATGCGGTCGGGGGTGGAGCGCATGACGACCCTGCTTGTGCTGCGCCGGGTCGTCCCGGCGGTGTCATGGGGAAAGGAAGGTCGTCCTTCGTCTACCCATATGGGCGTTCGCCGGCATTTTGCAAAGCCAGGCAAGTCCATGAGAAAGGGCGTCAGCCGTTCCGGCGAGCGTCGGGCGAGACGAGGATCGGATCGCCGTCGCCGAGCCGCATGGCGTCGTCTTCGCGCGGCGGCGGCGCCGGCTTGACGATCGCGCGGCCGTTCGACATGCGCACGATCCCGTCCAGCACCAGCTTGAGCGCGTGGGGGTAGAGCCGGTGCTCGGCCCGCAGCAGCCGCTCGCCAACGCGCTCGGGCGTGTCGCCGGGCACGATGGCGATGGCGGCCTGGGCCACGATCGGACCCTCGTCCATGCGGTCGGTGACGAAATGCACGGTGCAGCCATGGATGCGCATGCCGGCATTGATCGCCCGCTTGTGCGTATCCAGACCGGGAAACAGCGGCAGCAGCGACGGGTGGATGTTGATCAGTCGGCCTTCGTAGCGGCGCACGAAATCCGCCGACAGGAGCCGCATGTAGCCGGCCAGGCAGACGACGTCCGGCGCAAGGTCGTCCAGCGCCCTGATCATTGCCGCCTCGTGGGCCGCCCGGTCCCCGAACTTCGTCTGGTCGACTGCGACAGCCGGGATGTCGTAGCGCCGCGCCGTGTCGAGGCCGGGCGCGTCCGCCCGGTTGGAGACCACCCCGGCGATCTGGCCGGGATAGTTCGGATCCATGCAGGCCGCGATGAGCGCGCTCATGTTCGAGCCGCGGCCCGAAATCAGGATCGCGATTCTCTTACGCCGCGCTACGCTCATGCCAGCGCCAGTTCGCCGTTGAAGGTCACGGCGGCGTCCTTGCGCGGACGTATGCGGCCCAGCGGCACGACCGTCTCGCCCGCGCTCTGCAGGATGGCGCTCACCGAGGCGGCATCGGCGTCGGAGACGACCACCACCATGCCGATGCCGCAATTGAAGGTGCGCAGCATCTCGGCTTCCGTGACCCCGCCCGTTTCGGCGAGCCAGCCGAAGACCGGCGGCACGGGGACGGCGAAGAGGTCGATGTCGGCCCGCAGGTGCTCGGGCAGGACGCGGGGGATGTTCTCGACGAAGCCGCCGCCGGTGATGTGGGCCAGAGCCTTGATGCCGCGTGTTTTGGCGAAGGCGGCCAGCAGCGGCTTCACATAGATCCGTGTCGGCGCCATCAGCGCCTCGCCGAGGCTGTGGCCCGCGTCGAATGGTGCCGGATCACCATAGCCGACGCCGGAGCGCTCGACGATGCGGCGCACCAGCGAATAGCCGTTGGAATGGACCCCGGACGACGCAAGGCCGAGGATCATGTCGCCGGATTCGATGGTGCCGGCCGGCAGCAGGCGGTCGCGTTCCACCGCGCCCACGGCAAAGCCCGCCAGATCGTAGTCCTTGTCGGCATAAAGACCCGGCATCTCCGCCGTCTCGCCGCCGATCAGCGCGCAGCCGGCCTGGCGGCACCCGTCGGCGATGCCCCTGACGATGGTTTCGCCCTCGGCCGGGTCGAGGCGTCCGGTGGCGTAATAGTCGAGGAAGAACAGCGGCTCGGCGCCCTGGACGACGAGGTCGTTGACGCACATGGCGACCAGGTCGACGCCGATCGTGTCGTGCAGCCCGGTCTCGATGGCGATCCGCAGCTTGGTGCCGACCCCGTCATTGGCGGCAACCAGCAGCGGATCGTCGAAGCCGGCGGCCTTCAGGTCGAAGACCCCGCCGAAGCCGCCAATCTCGCCGTCGGCGCCGCGCCGTGCAGTGGCGCGCACGAGTGGCTTGATGCGGCGCACGAGATCGTTGCCTGCGTCGATGTCGACGCCCGCGTCGCGATAGGTCAGTGGAGTCGTTTCGGCCATGGTCCCCGCACCGTTTTGGTCGAGTTGACATGATCGTCGGCCGTGAGCAAGACCCGGACCGCGATGCGAAGGATTGTCGCCATGGTACGACAATGACCGGCAACGGACCCCGGCGTGGCCCCGGGCACCCGATGACCGTGCCCAATCTCATCACGATCGGGCGTCTCTTGGCGGTGCCCGTGCTGATCTGGGCGCTGATCGGCGGCGACTGGATGCTGGCCTTCGGGATCTTCGTCGCGGCCGGCATTTCCGATGCGGTGGACGGAGCGATCGCCCGGCATTTCGACCAGCATTCCGATCTGGGCCTGTATCTCGATCCCATCGCCGACAAGGCGCTGCTCGTCTCGGTCTTCGTGGGCCTGGCGCTACTGGGGCGGCTGCCCGACTGGCTGGCGATCGCGGTGGTCAGCCGCGACCTTCTGATCGTGGCCGCCGTTCTGCTGTCCTATGTGATGGGCCGACCGGTCGTCGTGCGACCGCTTCTGGTCTCCAAGCTCAACACCGTGGCGCAGATCGTGCTTGCGGGGGTGGCGCTCGGCGAGCCCGCCTTCGAGCTGTCGCTGAGGGCCGAGATCGATTTCCTGGTGGCGGTCACAGTAGTCTTGACCGGTGTGTCGGCCGCCGCCTATCTCGTTGATTGGCTTCGACACATGAACGCCGCAGACGATCCGTCCGACCGCAGAGGCGACCCGCAATGACCGATCGAAGTGCGCTGATCCGGCGGCAGGTCCTGTTCTGGAGCGTGACGGCGCTCGTCTGCGTGCTGCTGCTGTGGATGTTCTCGAGCATCCTGCTGCCATTTCTTGTGGGGATGGTGATCGCCTATTTCCTCGACCCGGTGGCCGACTGGTTCGAGCGCCGCGGCTTTTCGCGCCTGATGGCCACGATCGTCATCCTAGTCCTGTTCGTACTGGTGTTCGCCGCCGCGATCCTGGTGGTTGTACCGGTCATCGGCTCGCAGATCGCCAGTTTCGCCGAGCGCATCCCGGACTATCTCGACCGGCTGCAGGCAATCGCCGTGTCGATGCGCAGCGGTCCGCTCGCCTTCCTGTTCACGGGAGAGGAGATGAACCTGAAGCAGGACTTCGCCCAGTTCGCCAGCGAGGGAACGGGCATCGTCACGACATTCCTCGGCGGCCTGTGGTCGTCCTCCTTGGCCGTCGTCAATTTCGTCTCGCTGTTCGTCGTCGCACCGGTGGTCGCCTTCTACCTGCTGCTCGACTGGGACCGGATGGTCGAGAAGATCGATGCCTGGACGCCTCGCCAGCATGTCGACACGGTTCGGCGGCTTGCCCGCGAGATCGACCGCTCGGTGGCGGGCTTCGTGCGCGGGCAGGGCAGCGTCTGCCTGATCCTCGGCACGATATACGGCGTCGGCCTGACCCTGACGGGGCTGAATTTCGGCCTGCTGATCGGCCTCTTCGCCGGGCTGATCTCCTTCATCCCCTATGTCGGGTCGGCCATCGGCCTGGTCCTGGCACTCGGCGTGGCGCTCGTGCAGTTCTGGCCCGACTGGATCTCGATCCTGATGGTTGCGGTGGTGTTCTTCGTCGGCCAGTTCTTCGAGGGCAACATCCTGCAGCCCAAGCTCGTGGGCGCGTCGGTGGGGCTGCATCCGGTCTGGCTGATGTTCGCGCTGTTCGCCTTCGGCGCGCTCTTCGGCTTCGTCGGCCTGCTGATCGCTGTGCCGGCGGCGGCGGCAGTGGGCGTCCTGGTGCGTTTCGCCCTGTCACAATATCTGCAGAGCGAGATGTATTACGGTCGCACACGCCCTTCGGAGTCCCCGGAGATCGAGGCGCAATCCTCGCTGCCCGCGATCGGTACGACCCCGCGCGGCAAGGCCGGCCTGTAGGACGCCACTCGCGATGCCGACACAGATTCCGCTCGAACTGCCCCACGCGGCCTCGCTCGCCCGCGAGGATCTGATCGTGTCACCGTCGAACCGTCTCGCCGTCGAAGCGATCGATTCCTGGCCGGACTGGCGGCATTCGGTCCTGCTGGTCGTCGGTCCGCCGGGATCCGGCAAGACCCATCTTGCCAATGCCTGGAGTGAGCGGGCCGGGGCGTCGGCGGCGAAACCCGGCACCACGGACGACCTCGTCGGGGAGGCCGATTTCAAGGTGGTGGTGGACGATGCCGACCGCTCGGCGCTGTCGGAGCGGGAGCTCTTCGGCATGGTCAATGCCGCACGCCTGGGTGGCGGCAATCTGCTGCTGACGTCGCGCGTGCCACCACAGGCCATGGCCATCGAGACCGCGGATCTGCGCTCGCGCCTGACCGCGGCGACCATCGCCGAACTGGGAGCGCCCGACGACGCGCTCCTGACCGGCGTGTTGATCAAGCTGTTCGCCGACCGCCAGATCGTCGTGGCGCCGAGGGCCGTCCACTATCTCGTCCAGCGCATGGAGCGCTCGCTCGATGCGGCCGGCCATCTGGTGGCCGCGATCGACCGCGAGGCTCTCGCGACGCGGGAGCGGATCGGCACACGCTTGCTCAGGCGGGTCCTTGACCGGGGCGGTCCCGCAATGCGTCATGCGACTGTCGCGTCCGGTCGCTAACCGGCGGCGACGGAGGAGCCAGAATGGACACCAAGACCCCCACACCCCCACGCAAGCCACGAGCGCAGCGCCGCCGCGCGGCCCCGCGCCAAACGACGTCTGGGGCATCCGAAACGAAATCCTCCGAGACGAGCACGACGGAAAGCGGCGTGGCGCTGACGCAGGCGCGCACACCGCAGCGCCGCAGGGCTGCGCCAGCCAACAAGACCGCTCCCGACACCCGGACGGTATCGGGCAGTGCCCCTGCCGATGATCAGGTGGCGGGGCGGGCCCAGAACGAGGGTGAGGCAGCCGTGTCCCAGCCAGTGCAGGATTCGCGTATGAGCGAGTCGTCGGTCATTCTTGAAACGCCGACCGCGGACGTCGAAGCGGGTACTCCGTCGCCGCAGGCGCTGGGTGAAAGCGAACTGCCGGCGGACCGCTTCGTCAATCGCGAGATTTCCTGGCTGCAGTTCAATCGCCGGGTGCTCGAGGAATCACTCAATCCTGCGCATCCGCTTCTCGAGCGGGTGCGCTTCCTGTCGATCTCGGCCGACAATCTGGACGAGTTCTTCATGGTGCGGGTGGCAGGGCTGGCCGGCCAGGTGCGCGAAAAGATCACCGTGCGCAGCATCGACGGGCTGACCCCGCAGGAGCAGCTCGACCAGATCCTGGTCGACGTCCACAACCTGCAGGAAGAGCAGCAGGCCTCGCTGGCCGAGCTGGTCAAGGCGTTGCGCGAGGAGCGTATCCAGATCGTCGGCGCCGGTGACCTGAAGCGCGACGACCGCGCCTGGCTGGAGAACCATTTCAACGAGACGATCTTCCCGGTGCTGACGCCGCTGTCGGTCGATCCGGCCCATCCGTTCCCGTTCATCCCCAATCTCGGCTTCTCCATCGCCCTGGCGCTGGTGCGCGAACGCGATTCGCAGCGCATGAACGCCTTGCTGCGGCTTCCGGTGGCGCTGCAGCGCTTCATCCAGATGGAGCCCAACGCGGCCGGCATGACGCGGTTCGTGCCGTTGGAAAGCGTCGTCGCCCTGTTCATCGGCAAGCTCTTCCCCGGCTACCGGGTCAGCGGCGCCGGCACGTTCCGGATCATCCGCGACTCCGACATCGAGGTCGAGGAAGAGGCCGAAGACCTGGTTCGCCTGTTCGAAAGCGCGCTGAAGCGCCGGCGGCGCGGGTCGGTGATCCGCATCGAATTCGATTCGGTGATGCCGGAATCCCTGCGCAATTTCGTCGCCAACGAACTGGAAGTCCCGGATGTGCGGGTGTCGGTCCTCGACGGCATGCTGGCGCTCGATTCGGTATCGCAGCTCTGCAAGCTGCCGCGCGACGACCTGAAGTTCACGCCCTACATCCCGCGCTTTCCCGAGCGGATCCGCGAGCACAACGGCGACTGCTTCGCGGCGATCCGCGAGAAGGACATCATCGTCCACCACCCGTACGAATCCTTCGACGTGGTGGTGCAGTTTCTGCGGCAGGCTGCGCAGGACCCGAACGTCATCGCCATCAAGCAGACGCTGTACCGCACCTCGAACGATTCCCCGATCGTGCGGGCTCTGATAGACGCGGCCGAATCCGGAAAGTCGGTGACCGCGCTCGTCGAACTGAAAGCCCGCTTCGACGAGGAGGCCAACATCCGCTGGGCGCGCGACCTGGAACGGGCCGGCGTGCAGGTGGTGTTCGGCTTCATCGAGAAGAAGACCCATGCCAAGCTGTCGCTGGTGGTGCGGCGGGAAGAGGGGCGGCTGGTCAGCTTCTGCCATATCGGCACGGGCAATTATCACCCGATCACCGCGCGCATCTACACCGACCTGTCCTACTTCACGGCCGATCCCGAGATCGCCCACGACATGTCGCTGGTGTTCAACTACATCACCGGCTACGCCGAGCCCACCGAGGTGAAGAAGCTGGCGATCTCGCCGCTGACCATGCGCAGCCGCATCGTCAATCTGATCCGCGCCGAAGCCGAGCATGTGAAGGCCGGACGGCCGGGCCAGATTTGGATGAAGATGAATTCGCTGGTCGATCCGGCGATCATCGATGCCTTGTACCGGGCGAGCCAGGTGGGCGTGGAGATCGACCTGATCGTGCGCGGCATCTGCTGCCTGCGTCCGCGCGTGGCAGGGCTGTCCGACAACATCCGCGTGAAATCCATCGTCGGCCGGTTTCTCGAGCACAGCCGAATTTTCTGCTTCGGCAACGGGCAGGGGCTGCCCTCGGAGGGCGCGATCGTGTATCTGGGCTCGGCCGACATGATGCCGCGCAATCTCGACCGGCGGGTGGAGACGCTGGTCCCGATCTCGACGCCGACGGTCCACAGCCAGATCCTGTCCCAGATCATGCTGGGAAACATTCTGGACAATCAGCAGAGCTGGTCGGTAGCCGCGGACGGGACCTCGCGCCATATCGTGCCTTCGCCGGGCGAACAGCCGTTCAATGCCCAACGCTATTTCATGACAAATCCGAGTCTGTCGGGGCGCGGTAAAGCACTGAAGACGGATGCTCCAAAACTCATCGCAAGACAGCGGGCAGAACATTCCCGGTTCGACTGAGCCGAACGCACAAGGCCGGCTGCAGGATCGCCAGCCGGTCGCAGTCGTCGACATCGGGTCGAACTCGGTTCGTCTGGTCATCTACGAAGGCAACCGGCGCTCGCTGACGGTGCTGTTCAACGAGAAGGTGCTGAGCGGTCTCGGCAAGGGGCTGGCGCGCACCAACCGGCTCGATCAGCAGGCAATCGACAGCGCGCTCGCCGCACTGACGCGGTTCCGCCGGCTGGCCCAGCAGGCCAATGTTCGCGAAATCCATCCCATCGCGACCGCGGCGGCTCGCGAGGCCCAGAACGGGCCCGAGTTCATCGCCGCGGCGGAGGCCGCGATCGGCTGCCCGATCGCGATCCTGTCGGGCGAGGACGAAGCCCGGTATGCGGCCGAAGGCGTCCTGGCGGGTTTCCACAATCCCAGCGGGATCGGCGGCGATCTCGGCGGCGGCAGCCTGGAACTGGTCGACATCCATGCCGGTGGTTTCGAGGGCGGCCTGACCCTGCCGCTGGGCGGCCTGCGCCTGCGCGACCTGTCGGAGGGCGACCTGACGCGCGCCCAGGCCATTGCCGAGAGCCACCTGTCCGCCTGCAGCCTGGCCGGCAAGGGCGAGGGACGCCCGTTCTTCGCCGTCGGCGGGACCTGGCGTAACCTCGCCAAGCTGCACATGGAACAGGAAAAATATCCGCTTCACGTGATGCATGGCTACGAGATCGACAGCGCCGGGATCGACGGCTTTCTCGACCTCGTCGTGCGCACCGATCCCGAGAAGCTTCCGGGGATCGGCGCGGTCTCCAAGTCGCGGCGCCCGCTGCTTGCCTATGGCGCCGTGACGCTGAGGAGCATTGTGCGGCACCTGAAGCCGTCCAAGATCGTGCTGTCGGCGCTGGGTGTGCGCGAAGGCTACCTGCATTCGCTGCTGACGGAGGACGAACGAGAGAAGGATCCGCTGCTGGAATCGGCGCGGGAACTGTCGATCCTGCGATCGCGCTCCCCGGCCCACGCACGCGAACTCGTCGACTGGAGCCGACGGACCTTCGAGGTCTTCGGGATCGAGGAAACGCAGGAAGAGGAGCGGCTGCGCCAGGCGGCCTGCCTTCTCGCCGATATCGGCTGGCGTGCACATCCGGACTATCGCGGCAAGCAGTCGCTCTCGATCATCGCCCATGCCGCGTTCCCGGCGATCGATCACCGCGGGCGGGTGTATCTGGGCCTGACCAATTATTATCGCCACGAGGGCAGCTTCCAGCAGGTGCACCTGCCGGAGATCGAGCGTCTCGTCGACGACCGGCTGATGCAGCGGGCCCGGATCCTCGGCTCGCTGTTCCGTGTCGCCTATCTCCTGACGGCGTCGATGCCCGGCGTGCTGAACCAGATGAAGTGGGTGCAGGACCCGCGCGGCGGCTTCACGCTGGTTATCCCGGCGGAGCTGGCGGACCTCGTCGGCGAGCGCCCCGAAGGCCGCCTGCAGCAGTTTGCCAAGGTCGTCGAGAAGACGCTGCGGATGGAAGTCCGCTGAGCGAACGATCGCCGCGTCAGAGCGCGACGATCTCCACCTTGCGGTTTCGATAGACGAGGGCTGTCTCGCCCTTCAAAAGGTCCAGCGCCCGGTCGCCGAAGATCTCCCGGCGCCAGCCGTCCATCGCCGCGATCCTGGCATCCTCGCCCTTCCAGGCGAGTTGTTCCAGATCGTCGCCCGAGGCGATCATCTTCGCGGCAACGCCATTTTCCTCGACGACGATCTTCAGGAGCACCTTGAGGAATTCGACGGCGGCAGCCGTGCCCTCGGGAAGCTGGGGTGGCCGCGGGATTGCCGGCAGGTCGGCCCGCGGCATCTCCAGCGCCCGCTGCACGGCGGCGACGATCTCGCGGCCGGCATTGCTGCGCTCGAAGCCGCGCGGGATCGTGCGCAGCCGCGACAGGCCCTGTTCGTCGGTCGGCGCCTGCTGGGCGATCTCGTAGATCGCATCGTCCTTGAGGATGCGGCCGCGCGGCTTGTCGGCGTCGCGGGCCTCGCGCTCGCGCCAGGCGGCAACTTCCTTGAGGATCTGCAGCTCGATCGGCTTGCGCACCCGAAGCTTCAGCCGCCGCCAGGCGTCGTCGGGGTGCACGTCGTAGGTGGCCGGATCGGTCAGGATCGCCATTTCCTCGTCGACCCAGCGCGTCCGGCCCTTTTCGGCAAGCTCCGCCGACAGGGTGCGATACACTTCGCGCAGATAGGTGACGTCGGCCAGCGCGTAGACGAGCTGCTGTTCGCTGAGGGGACGGCGGCGCCAGTCGGTGAAGCGCGACGTCTTGTCGATGCGGCCGTCGGTGGTACGGGCGACGAGCTGGTCGTAGGCGATCGATTCGCCGAATCCGCAGACCATGGCGGCGACCTGGGTGTCGAACAGCGGCGCCGGGATGGTGCCGCCGAGCTTGTGGATGATCTCGACGTCCTGGCGGGCGGCGTGGAAGACCTTCGCGACGCTCTGATCGCGCATCAGCGCGAAGAACGGCGCCAGATCGAGGCCGTCGGCCAGCGGATCGACCAGAACGGCCAGATCGTCGGACGCCATCTGGATCAGGCACAGCTCGGGCCAGAAGGTCGTCTCGCGGATGAATTCGGTGTCGACGGTGACGAAGTCGGCGGCGGCGAGCCGAGAACAGGCATCGGACAGTTCGGCGGTGGTGGTGATCGTGTGCATGGGCTTCCTTTAGACCGATCCGCGGCGCGGGCGAAACCCGGAAGCGTTGCCGCGGCTCGGAATCTTGACATGGAGCATGACGCGTGCGCTTGTCCGCGGCGATTCCGCCGATCGAGAACGACCCGCCTGCGCGCGCATCGACGCAGCGTCGCGGCGGGCCAGCCATTAGAGAGAACGCCATGCATCGCTATCGCAGTCACAGCTGCGCCGCCCTCCGCAAGGAGGATGTCGGCACCTCGGTACGCCTGTCCGGCTGGGCACACCGCATTCGCGATCATGGCGGCCTGCTGTTCATCGACCTGCGCGACCACTACGGCCTGACCCAGGTCGTCGTGGATCCCGATTCCCCGGCCTTCGCCATCGCCGAGACGGTGCGCGGCGAATGGGTGATCCGGGTCGACGGCGAGGTGAAGGCGCGCTCGGACGAGACCGTCAACGCCAAGCTGCCGACCGGCGCGATCGAGGTCTTCGCCAAGGAGATCGAGGTCCTGTCCGCTGCCAAGGAGCTGCCGCTGCCGGTCTTCGGCGAGCCCGACTATCCCGAGGACATCCGGCTGAAATACCGCTTCCTCGACCTGCGGCGCGAAACGCTGCACAAGAACATGATGCGGCGCATCCAGATCGTCTCGAAGATGCGCCAGCTGATGGGAGATGCCGGCTTCTTCGAATTCCAGACGCCGATCCTGACGGCGTCGTCGCCCGAGGGGGCGCGCGACTTCCTGGTGCCCTCGCGGCTTCACAACGGCATGTTCTACGCGCTGCCCCAGGCGCCGCAACAGTACAAGCAGCTGATCATGATGTCCGGCTTCGACCGGTACTTCCAGATCGCGCCGTGCTTCCGGGACGAGGACCCGCGCGCCGACCGCTTCTATGGCGAGTTCTACCAGCTCGACGTGGAGATGAGCTTCGTGGAGCAGGAGGACATCCTGGCGACCATGGAGCCGGTGATCCGCAACGTCTTCGAGACCTTCGCCGACGGCAAGCCGGTAAGCCAGACCTTCCGGCGGATCCCCTATGCGGAATCCCTGCGCAAATATGGCTCCGACAAGCCGGACCTGCGCAACCCGATCGAGATGTGCGCGGTCACCGAGCACTTCGCCGGCTCCGGCTTCAAGGTGTTCGCCAACATGATCGCCGGTGATCCGGCGGTCGAGGTCTGGGCGATCCCGGCCAAGACCGGCGGCAGCCGCGCATTCTGCGACCGGATGAATTCCTGGGCGCAGGGCGAAGGGCAGCCGGGCCTCGGCTACATCTTCTGGCGCGAAGAGAACGGCGCCTTGTCCGGCGCCGGGCCACTCGCCAAGAACATCGGCGAGGAGCGCACGGAGGCGATCGGCACCCAGCTCGGGCTCGAGGCGGGTGACGCCTGCTTCTTCGTCGCCGGTCGTCCCGACGCCTTCACGACCTTTGCAGGTGCTGCCCGCACGCGCGTCGGCGAGGAGTTGAACCTCATCGATCGCGACCGGTTCGAGCTCGCCTGGATCATCGATTTTCCCTTCTACGAGTGGCAGGAGGAGGACAAGAAGATCGACTTCGCCCACAACCCGTTCTCGATGCCGCAAGGCGGCATTGAGGCGTTGCAGAGCGAGGAGCCCCTGCACCTCAAGGCGTTCCAGTACGACATCGTCTGCAACGGCTTCGAGATCGCGTCCGGCGGCATCCGCAACCACATTCCCGAGACGATGGTGAAGGCGTTCGAGATCGCTGGCTATTCGAGGGAGACGGTCGAGGAGCGCTTCGGCGGCCTGTATCGCGCCTTCCAGTACGGCGCGCCGCCCCATGGCGGCATGGCTGCCGGCGTCGATCGCATCGTCATGCTGCTCTGCGGTGCGCGCAATCTGCGCGAGATCGCCATGTTCCCGATGAACCAGCAGGCCCACGACCTGCTGATGGGCGCGCCGAACGAAGCATCGCCAGCGCAGCTGCGCGAGCTCGGCCTGCGCGTCGCGCCGCAGACGAAGGCCTGACCACGGCAGCTGGGAGCCGATCGGTTACCCAACTTCGGACATGAAAAAGGCCCCGTGCGGCAAGCGCGGGGCCTTTCTTGTAGGATGAGAGTGTGACGTCAGCGGACGCGTTTACTCTGCGTTTGCGTCGTTCGCCCCGACCGACAGGGACAGGACTTTCGGCAGAGTCTGCGGGGCGCCCATCGCGGCGCCCATGATCTGCGTCGCGGCGACCGGGTTGTCAGGCGCGATGCTGATCGACAGCGCCTGCGGGTCGTCGAGGAAGGCCGTCACGGCGTCCGTCACCTCCTGCTGGAACTCCGGATTCTGGAGATAGCCGAGCACCGGGGGCAGCATCGCCGTCAGGTTCTGCACCAGCTCGGCGCGGCTCTGGCCGTTTTTATCGGCATAATAGTCGAGCAGCTTGCCGGTGAGGGAATCGTCGGTGAAGGTGATGTCGGCGGAATTCAGCGACAGCTGCGAGATCAGCCCCATCACGGCCATGCCGGTGGCCTGCTGGTTGTCCGGATTGCTCTCCATCTGGGCCTGGAGCTGCTGCAAGGATTCCATGAAGGCCGGCGTGTAGCCGGAGATCGCGTAGGTGAAGGACAGATCCCCCGCGTCGTCGACCGAGATCTCGAACGGGTCGAGCTCGAGGAGGCCGCTGTCGGGCTCCCAATTGGCCGAGCCGGTCATCGAGCCGCTGATGCTGTCATAGCCGACGTCGCGGATGGCCTGGGTGGTCTCGGGCGAATCTCCCGCGGTCAGATCGGCGGTGAACCCATCGACGTTGAAATCGGTCGAAAACGCTCCGCCATCGGTGATCTCGTTCTCCATGGAAGCGTCGGTCAGCGTGAAGACGGACGTCCCGTCCTTGCCCAGGTCGATGCTGGCGACCGTGGCCTTGTCGAAGAACAGCTTGGAAAATTTCATGGCTGCCGGGGTGTTTGCCTCGTCCGTGCCGGCGAGCATGATGCCTTCAAAACTGACGCCGCTGACCTGTGCCCGATTGCCGTCCTCCGTCTTGTCGATTTCGGGGAGGGCCAGGCGCTCCACTGTCCAGCCTTCCGGCGTCGAACCGGAGACGTTCTCGAAGGTCAGATCGCCGACATCGCCATACTCGCCGAAGGAGACGTCCTTGAGGATGACGTCCTCGCCCTCGGCTTCGGCGCTCGCGAAGGACAGCGGAATTTCCTGCTCGGCCGTGACGGCTTTCAGGCGCTCGGAAAAGGCCTGGGCGTCAACGGCGAAGGCCGATGTCGAGGAGAGGAGCAGCACGGCTGTCGCGGCTGCGGATATGCCTGTCTTGACGTGCATGGATAAACCTTTCGCTGGAAGCCGGCGGGCTGGCCCGGCCGGTGCTCGGTCGTCGTGCCCTGCGCGAGACATATGGCGAAGTCCTTCCCGCGTTAAAGGGGGACGGGCCGGCGGGCGGCGAGTGCCCGGTTCGGCGCGGAGCCGACAAAGTTCGGGATAAGCCCGTTCCGGTGTTGTTCCTGTCCGGGGCATGGCCTAGAGGAGGCCCATGGGCAAGGCTACCGAACCGCCGGCCGGCGGCGGCGACATCGAACCGATCGACCTGAAGGCAGCGCTGGAAGAGCGCTACCTCGCCTATGCGCTGTCGACCATCATGGGCCGCGCGCTGCCGGATGTGCGCGATGGCCTGAAGCCGGTGCATCGGCGCATCGTCCACGCCATGCGGATCCTGCGGCTGGACCCCGGCCAGGGCTACAAGAAGTGCGCCCGCATCGTCGGCGACGTGATGGGCAAGTTCCATCCCCATGGCGATGCCTCGATCTACGACGCGCTTGTGCGCCTCGCCCAGGATTTCGCGATCCGCTATCCGCTGATCGACGGGCAGGGCAATTTCGGCAATGTCGATGGCGATAGCCCGGCGGCCATGCGCTACACCGAAGCTCGGATGACCGATGTCGCCACGCTGCTGCTGCGCGGCATCGACGAGGACGCGGTCGACTTCAAGAAGACCTACAACGAGGAGGAGGACGAGCCGATCGTCCTGCCGGGCGCGTTCCCGAACCTGCTCGCCAATGGCTCGTCCGGCATCGCCGTCGGCATGGCCACGTCGATTCCGCCGCACAACGCCGCCGAACTCTGCGACGCGGCGCTGAAGCTGATCGAGAACCCGGAGGCCACCACCGACGCGCTGCTGCGCTTCGTACAGGGTCCGGATTTTCCGACCGGCGGCGTCATCGTCGACAATCACGCGCAGATCCGCGAGGCCTACGACACGGGGCGCGGTTCGTTCCGGGTGCGGGCGCGCTGGGAGACCGAGGACCAGGGCCGCGGCGGCTACGTGGTCGTCGTCACCGAGATTCCCTACCAGGTCCAGAAGTCGCGGCTGATCGAGAAGATCGCCGAGCTCCTCCTGGCGCGCAAGCTGCCGCTGCTCGGCGACGTGCGCGACGAATCGGCCGAGGACGTGCGCATCGTCATCGAGCCGAAGAGCCGGACGGTCGACCCCGAACTCCTGATGGAATCGCTGTTCCGGCTGACCGATCTGGAATCGCGCATCCCGCTGAACATGAACGTCCTGTCCGGTGGCAAGGTCCCGAAGGTCCTGTCGCTCAAGGAGGTCTTGGCCGAATGGCTGGCGCATCAGCGCGAGGTGCTGGTGCGCCGGTCGCGCTACCGGCTGGCGCAGATCGAGCGGCGGCTGGAGATCCTGTCCGGCTATCTCATCGCCTTTCTCAATCTCGACGAGGTGATCCGCATCATCCGCGAGGAGGACGAGCCGAAGACCGAGTTTATGCGGACCTTCGAGCTGACCGACACCCAGGCCGAGGCGATCCTCAACATGCGGCTGCGCTCACTGCGCAAGCTGGAGGAATTCGAACTCAAGCGCGAATTCGACACGCTGACCGACGAGAAGGCCGAGAAGGAAGCGTTGCTGGCGTCCGAGGAGCGGCAGTGGGCTGGCATCGCCGCTGAGGTCCGCGAGGTGCGCGAGTCCTATTCCAAGAAGACCAAGGTCGGGCGTCGCCGGACGCTGTTCGCCGATGCGCCCAACCGTGCGCTCGACGACATCACGGTCGCCCTGATCGAGAAGGAGCCGATCACGGTCGTCCTCTCGAAGAAGGGCTTCCTGCGCGGCATGAAGGGCCATCTGGCGGATTTCTCGTCGCTGGCCTTCCGCGAGGGAGACGGGTTGCAGCTCGCCTTCCATGCCATGACGACCGACAAGCTCTTGTTCCTGTCGACCGGCGGCCGCGCCTTCACCCATGGCGCGGACAAGATGCCGGGCGGGCGCGGACAGGGAGAGCCAATCCGGCTCGCATTCGAACTCGAGGACGAGCAGGACATCGCGCTCGCCTTCGTCGCCGATCCCGAGCGGCGCAGACTGCTGGTTTCCACCGACGGGAACGGCTTCATCGCCAGCGAGGCCGACATGCTGGCAAACACCCGCAAGGGCAAGCAACTGATGAACCTCGCCGGCAAGACGCGGCTCGCACTCGCCGCTCCGGTGGGCGCGGGCGACCATGTGGCGATCGTCGGCGAGAACCGGAAGCTGCTGGTCTTCCCGCTGGTGCAGGTGCCGCAGATGACCCGCGGCAAGGGCGTTCGGCTGCAACGCTACAAGGACGGCGGCCTGTCCGACGCGCGCGTCTTTGCCATGGCGGGCGGGCTGACCTGGTCCGATTCGGCCGGGCGCAGCTTCACCCGTTCGGAAACCGAGCTGCTGGAATGGCGCGGCGACCGGGCACAGGCCGGACGCCTGGTGCCGAAGGGCTTCCCCAAGACCAACAGGTTCGACGGCTAGGCAGGGACGGAGTTGTCCTCCGGGTGACCGATGGCCCGGTGCTGCCGGCCTCAGACCAGGCGGTCGTGCCGTGCGACCGGCCGCCGCTGGCGGCGCATGCGGCGCAGTTCGGCGATGGAATGGGCGACCAGCGTGGCGACGACGACCGCGCCGCCCAGCATCGCCAGATCGACCGGTCGTTCCGCGAAGATCAGCCAGACCCAGACAGGGGCGAGCACGGTCTCGATCAGGAACGCCATGGAGACCACCGGAGCGGGCACGAACATCGGTCCGATGGCGAGGCAGATCATCGCGACTGGGATCAACACGCCGCCATTCAGGACCAGCCAGATGATCGCGTCGGATTGAATGCCCTCGCCGGCCATGAAGGGCAGGGCGACCAGCGCCGGCACCAGCCCGCCCAGCGCCGCCGTGTAGCGCATGTCGGTGCGGCTGCGCCGCGACAGGGTCAGCGCCAGTGCGATCAGGAAGGCCGTCGCCAGTGCCGACAGGTCGCCGGTCCAGTTGCCGGTCTCGAATCCCGCGCCGATGATCAAAAGGACGCCGAGCAGCGTCGCGGGTATGGCCAGCACGGTCGCCAGGGGCGGGCGTTCGCCGATCAGCAACCAGGACAGGATCGCGGCGAACATAGGGTTGAAGGCGAGGATGAAGACGACATTCGCCGCGCTGGTGTTGAAGACAGCGAAGACGAAGGTGGTGGCGGCCAGCGAGAAGATGCCGACGATAAGAAAGCCGGTGCGACCGGCGATTAGCTTCTGGCCGCGCGGGTTCCGCGCCCGGTCGATCAGCCAGATGAGCAGGACCGCCGCTGCGGTCAAAAGACCGCGGATCGCCAGCACCGTCCAGAAGCTGCTCTCCGACATCCGGATCAGAGGAATGTCGAAGGACAGGACCAGCCCGCCGATGCCGACGATGGCAAGGCCCTGGCCATAGGAGCGGGCCGAAGCGGCCGCTTCGGTTTCGGACAGCGCGGACATGGGTACCTGTCGGATGGTGGGATCGTCGCCGTCGGCTATAGCGCCCGGCGCCAGATGGCAACCGGCGGCGCACGCCGGCTCAGCCCTCGTAGCGTTCCCAGCCCTTGGGAAGCAGGTGCTCCTGCGGGCGAAAGCGGATCTTGTAGTCCATCTTGCGCGAACCGCTGACCCAGTAGCCGAGATAGAGATAGGGCAGGCCGAGCTTGCGGGCGCGCTCGATGTGATCGAGGATCATGAAGGTCCCGAGGCTGCGGTCGCTCTCGTCGGGCTCGAAGAACGAATAGACCATCGACATGCCGTCGGCCATCACGTCGCTCAGGGCGACGGCCACGAGTTCGCCGTCCGAATGCCGGCTGAAGGCCGAATCCGCGCCCCGCTTGCGATACTGGACAAGCCGCGTGTCGACCTGGCTGTCCTCGACCATCATCGCGTAGTCGAGAACGCTCATCTCGGCCATGCCGCCCTCTGCGTGGCGGTGATCGAGATAGCGCCTGAACAGGGAATATTGCTCGCTCGACGGATCCGGCTCGTCCATCCGGCCGATCAGGTCGCGATTGCGCGCGGCGACGCGCCGCATGGAGCGCGTCGGCTGGAACTCGTCGACCAGGATGCGCACGGAGACGCAGGCGCGGCAGCGCTCGCAGGCGGGCCGGTAGGCGATGTTCTGGCTGCGGCGGAAGCCGCCCTGGCTGAGCAGGTCGAGCAGCGACGGTGCGCGCTCGCCGGTCAGATGGGTGAAAACCTTCCGCTCGGCCTGGCCCGGCAGATAGGGGCAGGGAGACGGTGAGGTGAGGAAGAATTGCGGCGTCTGCGGATGATGTACCGTCATGGCCGACCCTTCCGTCTCACAAGGAATAATACCATGGGCCCACGATCGAAAATGTTAACCACACCAGGATCACAAGAGGAATACCGGCCTTGGCGAAGTCGATGAAACGGTAGCGTCCCGGCCCCATGACCATCAGGTTCGTCTGATAGCCGATCGGGCTGGCGAAGGATGCGTTGGCGGCGAAGATGACGCAGGCAAGAAAGGCCTCCGGCGGTGCTCCGAGCCGATTGGCGACGTCGAGCGCGATGGGGGTGAACAGGACCGCCGTCGCATTGTTCGACAGGAAGTTCGTCATGATCGCTATGACAAGGAACATGGCCGAGAGAATGACGGCGGCCGACTGACCGTCGAGCGCGGCGACCGTGCCGTCGGCAATCATTGCCGCGCCGCCGGTGCGCTCCAGCGCCGTTGCCGCGGCAATCGCCGCGCCGACGAGCATGAAGATCGACCGATCGACCGATCGGGCGGCCTCGCCGATTGTCAGGCAGCCGGTCGCCACCATCAGGACAGCCCCGGTGACCGACAGGACCTCGATGGGCAACAAGCCCGTTGCCGAGCCCAGAACGATGCCGAGGAAGATCGCGACCGCCACCTTCGCCTTGGTGCTTTGCGGAATGGTCTGCGCGGAATATTCCAGCAGCAGCAGATCGTGATTGCCCTTAAGCGAGGAAATCGCGGCCTCACGCCCGCACAGAAGCAGGGTGTCGCCGGGCTCCAGCCGGATCTCCGACAAAGCGGAGCGGGCCATCCGGCTCTTGCGCTGCAGGCCGAACAGAGTGATCCCGAACTGGGTGCGCAGCCCCGAGAACTGCATGGTCCGCCCGGCATATCGCGAGCCGGGCGCGACCACCGCCTCGGCCATCACCATGTCCGGTCCGATCTTGCGCTGCTCGGCCGTGAAGCCCGAGGGATCCAGGGTCTTGATGGTGAGGTTTCCGGCGGCCAGCGCCTTGGAAAAGGCGCGGCGCGTGGCGGTGACGATCATCCGGTCGCCGGGCTGGAGCGTGACGCCGTCGAAGGGCGGCAGGAAGGTCTCGTCAGCGCGCAGGATCATCCGCGGCATCAGGTCGCCCAGATCGGTGAACAGGCCGGCGCGCGCGGTGCTGCCGACGAAGGCATGTCCGTCGGTGATGTCGATCTCGCCGAGGAACTGCTTGCCGCCAGCATCGACGACGCGGCCCTGTGGGCCCTCGCGGGGGGTGAGGATCCGCGGCATGACCTTGATCACGTAGAACCCGCCGACAAGCGCGATGGCGAGGCCGGGAATGGTGAAGTCGAAGAAGCTCAGGGTGATGCCGGACCGCGCCGCGACGCCCGCCACGAGGAGGTTGGTGGAGGAGCCGATCAGCGTGGTGATGCCGCCAAGGATCGACAAGAAGGACAGCGGCATGAACACGCGCGATGGGGAGATGCCGCGCTGGGTCGCCAGCATGGTGAGGATGGGAATGAAGATCACCACCACCGGCGTGTTGTTGAGGAAGGCCGAGAGAACCGCGGCGCTGAGCAGCACCACGGCGACGGCCCCGGCGCCCGCCGTCCCGCCGATCCGCGAGAGCAATTGGGTCGGCCGCGCCATGGCGTCGGTCGCAAACAGGCCCTGGCCGACGATGAGCAGCGCCAGCACGGTGACGAGCGCCGGATTGGCGAAACCCGACAGGAGGTCGCCGCTGGTCACGGGGAAGCCGGCCTCGTCCCGGTAGGGGAACAGGGCGAAGAGAAGGAGGAAGGCACTGAGGGACGCCGCAGCGACAGCCTCGATCGGCCAGCGCTCCAGCGAATACCCGACCACACTCACCAGGATGAGGAGGTAAGTGACCCAGACGTGTAGCGAATCCATAAACCGCCGCGTTCCGTTGTCCGCCTGACCTTATCCGTGTCGGGACAGCGATTGGCAACCCGTCGGTCGATACCGACATGACGGGGCGGCGAGGCTCGGCTTCAAATGGGCAACGGGCTGAAGGCCCGGCTCCGGCCTCGCCAGCTGGGCTTCAGGCCGGCGGCGACCGGCTCAGCGGTCGCGGATGACCGCGGTGCCGAGCAAGAGGTCGTGCAGGAGCTGCTTGCGCCGCGTGAACAGCGCCACGAGCAGGACGAAGGGCGTCAGAACCGAGACGGACGCCCAGAACAGGACGCCGTGCAGGACCGCGAGCGCCGGGTCGACAGGAGCGCCGTCAAGGCGGGCGACGCGCAGGCCGGCGACGCGCATGCCAGGCGTGGCCTGCTGCCGGCCGCCCATGGTGAAGCCGACATAGGCAATTGCGATGAGCGGCAGGAGGATCGCATAGAGCCCCCAGGCGAGGCCGAGCGACACGATGCCCAGCACGAAGACGACGATCGCCGCGGGAACCGACAGCAGCAGCACCAGCGCATAGTCGACGACGAAGGACATCATGCGCCGTGTGCGCACGCCGTCGTAGAGCCGCGGCGAATCAAGCTCGGTCGCCCGGAGATCGGAGGTTCGCACAGTGGTCTCTTCGTACACGGCAGGATCCTCGTCGTGGTTTCGTACGATCCCAAGATGGGGGCGGAAAAGGCGGCCTGCAATATACGGCGACGCGGAGGTGATGCGGGACCGTATCAGCCGACACGCATGCGCGCAGCGACCTTCGGTGAGAAATAGCTGAGGATGCCCGACGCGCCGGCGCGCTTGAAGGCGGTGAGGCTTTCGATCATCGCGCGATCACCGTCCAGCCAGCGATTGCCCGCCGCCGCCATGATCATCGCGTACTCGCCGGACGTCTGGTAGGCGAAGGTCGGGACGCCGAATTCGCGAGACAGGCGCGAAACAATGTCGAGATAGGGCATGCCGGGCTTGACCATGATCATGTCGGCGCCTTCGGCGATGTCCTGCGCGGCCTCGCGCACGGCCTCGTCGCTGTTGCCGCAGTCCATTTGGTAGGTGCGCTTGTCGCCCTTCAGCATGCCGCCGGATCCGACGGCATCGCGGAACGGGCCGTAGAAGGCCGAGGCGTATTTCGCCGCATAGGACATGATCATCGTGTCGCGATGGCCGACATCGTCGAGCGCCTGACGGATGCAGGCGACGCGCCCGTCCATCATGTCGGACGGTCCGATGATGTCGCAGCCCGCATTGGCCTGCACGACGGCCTGCCGGCACAGCGCCTCGACCGTCTCGTCGTTGAGGATGCGGTCGCCCTCCATGATCCCGTCATGGCCATGAGAGGTATAGGGATCGAGCGCGACGTCGCAGAGAATGCCGATCTCGGGAACGGCCGCCTTGATGGCGCGGCTCGCCCGGCAGACGAGATTGGCCTCGTTGAAGGCCTCGCTGCCGTGTTCGTCGCGCTTGTCCGCATCGGTGTAGGGAAACAGTGCGACGACCGGAATGCCGAGATCGCGCGCCTGTCTGGCCGCATCGACGCAACCTTCCACCGACAGCCGGAAAACTTCCGGCATGGAGGGGACCGGTTCGGGGGCACCGCCGCCTTCACGCACGAAGATCGGCCAGATCAGGTCGTCGGCGGTCAGGTTGGTCTCGCGCACCAGACGGCGCGACCAGTCGGACTGGCGCAGTCGCCGCATCCGAAGGCCCGCCGTCGCCGCATCGATGCGCGCCGTGATGGAAACGCCAGAATCGCCGGTCCGTGTCATGCGGCAACATCCCATCTGTCTGAGGGCGCCCCATCCCATGCATTTGCATGGCGGACAGGATCGCGCCCCGGCGCGGACGCCGATCGCCGCGCGGTCGACTTCTGCGTATGCGCTCAGGCCCGCGACATCAAGATTGACGCGCTCTTTGCGTCCGCCGTAGGTTCCCGGCGCGTCGGGCAGACTCCCCGTCGCCCGGGTGGCTCCGATCACGGCCGCCCGCCGATACCATCTTTCCTTGCGCCTCCGCCCGTCCGCGGGAACGGCGCCCAACGGACCGGAAGGCAGAGTCTCGTGATCAAGGGATTTGCCCAACGGGCCAGAGCCGAAGCGTTCCACAGGGCGCTGGCGGTCTGGCTCTACCGCATGGCGGCCATCGTGATGTTCGTCGCGGGGGTCGTCTACTGGATCCGGCTGGTCGGCATCGAGGACGGACCGCTTTATCGCTTCGACCTGATGCCGCTGTG
Organism: Aurantimonas sp. A2-1-M11; assembly: GCF_036549475.1. Taxonomy (NCBI): domain Bacteria; kingdom Pseudomonadati; phylum Pseudomonadota; class Alphaproteobacteria; order Hyphomicrobiales; family Aurantimonadaceae; genus Aurantimonas; species Aurantimonas sp. A2-1-M11. The sequence continues at coordinate 76,292 of NZ_JAZHLI010000019.1, forward strand.
GTGGAAGATCGCCGCCCCGACGCTCGCCGTGCTCTATCCCGTAGCCGGTATCGGCCTGTGGCTGACCGTCGGCTGGGGTGCGGTGGTCTGGGTGCTGATCGCGATCATCGAGGCCATCATGCATCTGGGCTTCCCGCAGCTGTTCGGGCCGAACCTGCTCTGGCTCGGGTTTCACCTGTGGGGCCTCGGCATGCTGGGCGCCGTCCGCGTGATCGGGCTGTACGAGCGCCGCCGCCTGCGCGGGTACTGATGGCTAGCCGCGGCGCGCGGTGGCCGGGTCCGCGGGCCTTGAAAGGAATTGTTCAGTTCGGGGATAGAGCTTGTTAATCAAGACTTTGGATGGGGAAGTGTAAGACGGCATTAAGCCTGCGGTTTAAGTCGAATTTTAGATGCGCTGGCTATGTTGGGTCTCAAGATGGGGTCGATAGAGAACATCCATCAGCTCAACAGCGGAGACTACTATGAACGCTCAGATGAAGGCAGACGCCGCGCCGCAGGTCGCTCCGAAGGACGAACTGAAGTCGCTCTACCTGGAAACGCTGCAGTTGGTCGAGCGGCTGCACCGCCGCCTGCTCGACGTCATCAAGGACGAGTTCGACCGCAACAGCCGCACCGACATAAACGCGGTCCAGGCGCTGCTGCTCTTCAATATCGGCGACTCGGTGCTGACCGCCGGCGAGCTGCGCACCCGCGGTTTCTATCTGGGCTCCAACGTCTCGTACAACCTGAAGAAGCTGGTCGATCTCGGCTTCATCAATCACCAGAAGTCGCGGGTCGACCGCCGCGCCGTGAAGGTGTCGCTGACCGACTCCGGCCGTGAAGTCGCGGCGATCGTGGCCGAACTCTACGACCGCCACATCGGCTCGATCGACAAGGTCGGAGGCCTGGACGAGCAGGAATTCCAGAAGATGAACCGTTCGCTGCAGCGGCTCGACCGCTTCTGGAACGACCAGATCCTCTACCGCCTGTAAGACGGGCTTCCACCTCCGCGCAAATGCCTCGCGACCTGAAAGGGTCAGCGAGGCTTTCGCATGTCCGGCGGCAGCTGCGGGCGTCCGGCCGCGGGGAGGGGGCAAGTCGGGCAGCGCGGCCCTGCCGAGCGCGCCGGTTCTCTTTGTGACATCTCGCCACACATACGACGGGCGACGAAAGCTGGCTGCGAAGAGAATGGGAATCCTGCGTGCGAACATTTGGTCTGGCCCTAGCGACCGCCCTGACTCCGATTCTCGGTCTGATGACGTTGCTGCCGATTGCCGAATCGAATGCCTGGTGGGTTCGCATGTTCGACTTCGTCCGCCTGCAGGTGGCTGTCGCGCTGCTGGCGATCCTCGTCATCGGCCTGCTCGCGAGGGCATGGCGATCAAGGACTGGCGCCGTCACGCTGTCGGCCTGTGCCGTCCTGGCCGGCTACCAGGCTTCCTGGTTGCATCCGTATTCGCCGATCGCGACACCGATGGCCGTGACGGACCGATCCTGCCCGCCGGGTGCCGCCTTCACCGTGATGGTCGCGAACGTCAAGAAGGGCAATCGGAACTTCGAGGCCTTCCGGGCGGTGGTCGAGACGGCCGACCCGGACATTCTCCTCGCCCTCGAGACCGACCAGTGGTGGGATAAGCAGCTTGCCGCCCTCGATGATCGCTACCAGGCCAGCGTCGAGAGCGTGCCGAAAGCTGCGGAATATTTCGGGCTGCATCTCTTCTCGAAATTTCCGCTGGACGAATCCGCCATCGAATTCTGGTTCGGGGAGGATACTCCGGCCGTCTCCGCCGAGGTGAAGCTGCCGACAGGCACATTCCGTTTCGTCGGCATCCACCCGCGTCCGCCCCAGTCATTCGAGCAGCCCACCACGCTGCGGGACGGAACCCTGGCACATGTCGCGCTCGAAGCGGCCGAAACGGTGTTTCCGATCGTCGTTGCAGGAGACTTCAACGCAGTCTCCTGGGAACGGACATATCGCCGGATGATGCGGGTGGGCGGACTTCTCGATCCGACCGTCGGACGGGGCTTCTTCGCGACCTACGATGCCACCAATCCGATCATGGCATGGCCGCTCGATCACATCCTGTTTCAGGCGGGGATCGGCCTGCGTGATTTCGAGACGCTGCCCTTCATCGACTCTGACCATTACCCGGTCATGGCCAAATTGTGCCTGAACCCGGAGATGGCATCCCGGCAGAGCGCTCCGACCGAGCGAGCGGACGATCGTGAAGAACTGCGCCAGGCGGTCCAGAGCGCGCGCCGTCTGGGCACACCCTAGCCAATCGATCGCCTCCGGCATCACGCCGAAGCGCGGATTTTCCACCTGAGCGATTCCTTCGTATTTTCGCCTTGTTTGTTCCCGGCTAAGAGAAATTGACTATCGATTTGATGGAACGGATAGCCGCCGGGAATGGTTGGTCAGACACACAGCAATTGGATCCGTGTTTACGAGGTCCGATTTCTCACCGATCAATTTCGGAAGGTAAATTACATGCGCAATATTTTCGTAGTCACACTTCTCGCCGGTTCGGCACTCAGTGCAACTGCATTCGCTCAGGATAATACCGAGGCAGATGTTGTTGTTCAGCCGGATGCCCCGGTCATCAAGATGGATGTTCCTGAGCCGAACGTGACCGTCGATCAGGCCGCGCCAGACGTGTCCGTGTCGCAGCCCCAGCCGATCATCACCATGACGCAGCCGGCTCCGACGATCACGGTGAACATTCCCAAGCCGACGATCACGGTCCGCATGCCTGATCCCGACGTGAACGTCGACATGGCTCAGCCGGAAGTCTCGGTCAGCCAGGGTGAGCCGACGGTTGCGGTCGACGATTCCGGCAGTGCCGCGGTTGCGACGGACGACGGCACCGATCAGGCCAACGTGCAGGTCGATGCAGCGGCCGCCAACGTCATGGTCCGCAACTCCGACCAGCGCCCGCAGATCAATTACGAGAGCGAGGAAGCTCAGGTCACCGTCAATCAGGAAGAGGGCGAGCCCAACATCGTCTATCAGAATGCTGACGGTTCGCCGATGGACGGCTCGCAGGCCATGGCGGACGTGACCGAAGACGATGCAGAGCGCGTTCAGGAGGACGCCGCCGCGGCAGATCCCGCCACCGGCAAGCTGGCACCCGTTTCGGGAACCGACGATGCTGCCATGATGTCTGAAACGGACAACGCGACGATGGCCATCAACCCGTCCTCGACCGGACAGGTCCAGCTGACCGTTGAACAGATCACCGATTATTCCATCGTCGGTGCCAATGGCGAGGTTCTGGGCGACATCGAAAGCGTCGTCGAGGTGAACAATCGTCTCTTCGCCGTGATCGGATCCGGCGGCTTCCTGGGTCTCGGCGAAAAGCAGGTTGCCATTCCGCTGTCGTCGCTGGTTGCGACCGAGCAGGGCATGATGGCGCCGAGCGTCTCGGAGAGCCAGGTCGACGCGCTGGAAGAGTTCGACGCGGACGACTATCCCGAGCTCGAAGAGAACATGAGCATCACTGTCGGCGAAGGCTAAGTCCGCGCAGGCAGCAAATTGAGAAGGCCGACGGTTCATGCCGTCGGCCTTTTTCGTCGTGGTCGCGAGTTCTGCGGGCGCATCCACGCCGGGCGGCGACTTGTGATCCCGAGATTTCCGACTGTAAGGGCCGGGACACGGAATGCCAAACTCAGGACGACGCCGAACGCCGTGTTGTCTCGGAAAGCCCTGGCCGCTCACGGGGCTGGGGACTGGGGATGAACAATCAGGACACCGCGAGAGGTGTCGCCAAGCCACCCTGTGATCGCCGTAGCCGCCTGGATAACCGCTCTCTCCGGATGTCGTGGAGATAGTGTCCCACCATGTGGTGTAGCTGACGGCGATGGCCGTGCGGTTCCGGCCAAGCCGGATTGATCAGCGTGCCACGGCTGGCAGGCTAACGAACGGATCATCGCTCAGGGGAGCGACAGATTCCAGTGTCATGTACCTGGCCCGCTGAACCGCCCACTCATCATTTTGCTCGAGCAGCAGCGCGCCGACGAGGCGCTGGATGGCCTCATCGTTGGGAAAGATGCCGACGACGTCGGTGCGCCGCTTGATCTCGCCGTTCAGCCG